>NZ_JABXWD010000449.1 GCF_019173545.1 Candidatus Magnetobacterium casense
CTGCAGTGCGACATATCGGCTGTCGTGATAAGTTCATTGGCTGGTCGGCTTTGGGCCGGCAGAAGAACCTGTCCTTGATTGCCTACAACACCCGGTTTCTTATCCTGCCCTGGCTTGTCGTGCCTCATCTTGGGTCGCATCTTTTGGGCAGGATAGTCAAGGTTGTGGCCACAGATTGGCCGAAGGTATACCAGCATCCTATCTATTTTTTAGAGACCTTTGTTGATAAAGAAAGGTTTCGCGGAATTTGCTATCGGGCTGCCAACTGGATTTATTTGGGTGAGACCACAGGCAGGGGGAAAAATGATAATACCCATAAACCGAATCGATCCATCAAAGCCGTGTATGGGTACCCATTAGTAAAAGATTTTCAGGATAAATTATGTCAAAGAAAAGAAAAAACGTATTAAAGCAAATAGGTCTTACCAAAGAGCAGATGAAGGAATTCTTACAGCGAGTTGATGAGCAAAAACTTAATGAAGGTGATTGGGAGATCATCAAAGGAATGATTCAGGCAATCAAGCTGTTAAATCAAGCCGTGAGTGGTGCGGATGGATATCCATCGATAAAAGATTTTCAGGATAAGTTATGTCAAGAACTAAACAAGAAGCACCAAAGCAAATAGATCTTACTAAAGAGCAGATAGAGAAACTCTTACAGCGGATTGATGAGCAAACACTTAATGAAAGTGATTGGGAGATTATCAAAGGAATGATTAACACAGTCAAGCTCTTAAGTCAAGCTCTTCTAGAGAAGAATATATCGATTACACGGCTTAAGAAGATGATTTTTGGCGCAGGTACAGAGAGCAAAGAGAAGGTGCTCTCCCAACAAGAGAAAAAAGGGGAGGAGAGTTTACCCTCTGAAGATCCGCTCGATACAGCCTCTGATAACCCCAATCCGGATCCTGACGGCCCTGATCCAGACTCACATGATTCTGAAGGAAAAGATGGTTGCCCTGGTCAAAAGAAAAAACTAAAAGGTCATGGTCGAAATGGAGCTTGTCTCTATCAGGGAGCAAAGAAAGTCTTTGTTTCTCATGGCGACCTTAAATCCGGTGATCTGTGCCCTGAGTGTGAAATGGGTAAAGTTTACTGCATGAAAGACCCGGGCGTTGTGGTCAGGGTAGTAGGTAGTGCCCCATTGCAGGCAACAGTGTATGAGTTAGAAAAACTGCGATGCAACCTGTGCGGAAAGGTATTCACGGCCAAAGCCCCACAAGAAGTCGGCCATGAAAAATACGATGCCACCGCAGGGGCTATGATTTCTGTATTAAAGTATGGCAGCGGCTTTCCCTTCTATAGGCTGGAGGGACTGCAAGAGAGTTTAGGAATTCCTTTGCCGGCTTCAACGCAGTGGGAGATTGTGGAGGCGGTAGCGAATGTGGCCAGACCTGTATACGATGAGCTCTTTTATCAGGCAGCACAAGGGGACATTATTCATAATGACGACACGGTGATGAAGATCCTCTCCCTGATCAATAATCCTGCTGAGAGGCAAACCGATGATGATAAGGACGACTCATCCCGCACCGGGGTGTTTACCACAGGCATTCTGTCCATAAAAGATGGCCATAAGATTGCGCTCTTTTTCACCGGGATAAAGCATGCGGGAGAGAATATGGCGGATTTGCTGAAAGCAAGGCAGACAGGGCTTCCTCCCCCCATCCAGATGTGTGATGCTCTCTCGCGGAATGTAGTGAAGGACCTGATCACTCTTTTGGCCAATTGTCTGTCCCATGGCCGCCGTAAATTTGTTGAACTCATCTCCTATTTCCCGGAGGAGTGTCGATATGTAATTGAGATTATAGCCAAAGTATATCACTATGACAGTCTGGCCAAAGAAAAGGAAATGTCAGACGAGGAGCGCCTTAAGTTCCATCAGGAGCACAGTGGCCCTTTGATGGAGGAACTGAAAGAGTGGCTCAAAAAGCAAATTGAAGAGAAAAATGTAGAGCCTAACTCCAGTCTTGGCAAGGCCTTTCAATATATGCTGAACCACTGGGGTCCCCTTACCCTTTTTCTCCAGGTACCAGGAGCGCCGCTTGATAACAATATCTTAGAAAGGGCGCTTAAATTGGCTATTCTCCATCGAAAAAATGCGCTCTTTTACAAGACCAAGCATGGTGCTCAGGTTGGGGACTTATTGATGAGCCTGATTTATACCTGCCGCTTAGCCAAGGTGAATCCTTTCGACTATTTTACTGCACTGCAAAAGTATTCCAAGCACCTCTCTCAGAATCCTCAAACTTGGATGCCTTGGAATTATCAAGACACTATCGCCTCTCTTAACCGGAGCGAAGCGAATGAGAACCAAAATGAGAACCAAACTCTTCTCTCTACAGCCGGATAATCTTACGTTAAGCCGCCACAAGGCGGCTTAACCTTTTGGGGATTGCACCGCCTCTCACGGCTCACCTTCTGCTCCGTAATATAAACAAGCGGGATTCCCAACCCTACCGCTAAAGCCTCTCTCCTTGCCTCTGTCACTGTGTAATCATTTTTTTTCTACTTGTGCATGCTTCCCGAAAGGACAC
>NZ_JABXWD010000045.1 GCF_019173545.1 Candidatus Magnetobacterium casense
CTTTCGCAGGAATGACAGTTACAGGTGTTTTCCAAGTGTGTCATTCCTGGCTTGACCAGGAATCCATGATGCATAAAAGCATAGTTACCATGAAATATAAAGAGGATACATATTTATGCCCTCTTGTTTATCAGACAGGGTTGACACAACGTCCAGGTAATGGGGGATTGTTCGGAGGCTACCTGTGCGCTCACCTCATAGCGATCAAAGAAACTTGAAATCTCACATTTTCATACAGGGGTAACCTCAAATTTCATGCAAAATACGCCATTAAATATTAAAGTAAATATTTAGCATTTATCAAGTAACTTTATATAAATAAATTTTTTTCTTGACAGCGCACTGCCATGTGGTATAAAGTGGATCAGAGTGGTAGAAATGTGGTAGAGGCATGGCAGGTTTTTACGGTAGGCATATTTTAAAGGTCGATGACAAGGGCAGGCTCGTTATACCTGCACAGTTCAGGGACGTCATAAAGGACAACTACGGGCGGAGGATATTTATCACCTGTACCGTAAATGACGAGTGTTTGCAGGTGTTTCCCGACAAGGAGTGGGAGGCGCTGATGAACAAGGTGGCGGCCTTGCCGCGCTCAAGCGATGCGGTGAAGTATTTTATGAGAAAGGTGGTCGGTTCGGCCTGTGAGAGTGAGTTTGACAGACATGGCAGGGTGGTCATCCCTCCTATACTCAGGGAGGAGGTTGGCATCATGACGGATACGGAGGTTGTGCTGACCGGCGTCAGCGACAGACTTGAGGTGTGGCAGAGGCAGAGGTGGGAGAAGATGTTCAGGCCGGGCGATGTTGACCTCAGGCAGTATGAGGCAGAGTTGGCCAAATTGGGAATATGATTTGGGAATATGATAAGGTGGTATCTGTAATATGAGTGGAGGGTTTAGTGTGCGTATGTCACAAGCCGGTACTGGTAGTGGAGGTTATGCGGCTCCTTGAGATAAACGGAGATGCCATCTGTGTTGATGCAACCACGGGCATGGGCGGACACACCCGGCAAATGCTGGAGAGCCTTGGCCCCGGGGGTAGGGTCATTGCCATCGACAAGGATGACGCCGCCATTGCCATTGCACGGGATACGATTGCAGATGAGCGTGCCGTGATAATCAGGGAAGATTTCGCCAATATGTCCGGCATCGTCAGAGGGCTGGGATACGACGGCGTCGATGCAATCTTGTTGGACCTGGGACTGTGCATGGGGCAGATCAGGGACAAGGAGCGGGGGTTTAGCTTTGACTCCGACTATCCCCTTGACATGAGAATGAACAGGGACATATCCCCGAGCGCACATGAGGTCGTAAATACATTCAGGCAGGAGAGGCTGCAGGAGATAATCCTCACATATGGCGAGGAGGGCAGATACAGGGCCATTGCCAGGGCCATTGTCGCATACAGGAAGGACAAGGCTATAAATACATGCCGGGAGCTGGCCGATATTGTTGCCCGCCAATATCGGAGTGGTAGCCGGAGTGGTAGCCATGGGGAAAGGCGAAGGATACACCCCGCTACAAAGACGTTTCAGGCCCTGAGGGTGTTCGTCAACGACGAGCTTGGCACGCTCACACGGACACTGGATGTCTGCCCGAAATTATTGCGTAGTGGCGGCAGGTTATGTGTCATTTCGTACAATTCACTTGAAGACAGGATTGTCAAGACCTTCTTCCGTCAACAGCAGGTGGCAGGGCAGTTGCAAACCCTCACAAAAAAACCTATAACACCAGGCCCCCTGGAGGTGCGGGACAATCCCTCCTCAAGGAGCGCCAAACTACGAGGAGGTATCAGACTATGATCCGTATCAGGAAACATGAGCTGCTGGGCAACGTCCTGATGGCCATGGGGGTGTTGCTGATAGTGGGCGGTATATTTTTTACCGTGTGGCTGCGTTCGAGTATCAAATCGTTGCAGTACAAGCTGGGAAACCTGCAACAACGCCAGCACCAGCTTATAAAGCAACAGAGAAACCTCATTGTCCAAAAAGAGGGGCTGCTCTCCATCGCCAACATAGACCAGGTGGCCAAGAAGATGGGTTTTGATTTCCCGGACAGGAGTAAGGTCATACATGTTAAAGAAAAAGGTTAACTATTTGAAATGATATCCGACATGAATAATAAGGGGTATGGTCAGTGCTGAGGGGCAGACGTAGCGTCTTTTTGTACGTGCTGATCTTTGTGGGGTTTTCTGCCATCATCGTGCGTCTGTTTGACCTGATGGTCATCAACCACGAGCGCCTCGCAAAAAAATCCGCCATACAAACCACCACCGAACTCTCCATAGAGGTCCGACGTGGCATGATACTGGACAGACTGGGCAGACGTCTTGCCGTAAATCTCGAACACAGCTCCGTATACCTCGACAGGCTCAACTATACCCCGGATGAGAAAAAACTATACCAGATGGCACAGATTATCAACACCAACTATGACGACCTGGTAAGGTCTATCAAGGGTGACAAGGGCTTTGTCTGGATAAAGAGAAAGATTCCCATGGAGGACACGACCAGAATCCAGCAGCTCAACTTCAACGGGATAGGCTTCCTGCCGGAACCCAAACGTAATTACACAACGGGACCGCTGGCCTCACACATCCTGGGCTTCGTGGACATAGATAACCGAGGCCTGGAGGGCATTGAGGCTCAGTACAACAGTGACCTCACCAAATCCGGCGGCAAGTACTCCGTGGAACGTGATGCCCGCGGAAACATCTTTTATACCTCCAACGAAAATGAAATAACCGGTAACTCTATCGTACTGACCATAGACCAGGGGCTTCAGTACATCGTGGAGACCGAACTTGACACCGCCATTGACAAGTGGAAGGCATCCGCAGCAACGGCCATCATGCTCGACCCCTACAGCGGTGAGATACTGGCCCTGGCCAACCGCCCAACCTTTGACCCCAACCATCCCGCCGGGGCTAACCCCTCGGCACGACGCAACCGCGCCATAACGGACGTCTACGAACCCGGTTCGACCTTCAAGATCGTAACGGCAGCCGGCGTCCTGGAGGAGAAACTGGTGCGTCCCGATGAACTGATAGACTGCCAGGGTGGCTCTATCCAGGTCGGCAGAAAGAGGGTCAAAGACGCACACCCGCACGGCATTCTGACCTTCATGGAGGTCATCCAGAAGTCCTCCAACGTGGGCACGATCAAACTGGCACAGCGACTGGGCAAGCAGAGACTCTACGATTACGTCAAGAAGTTCGGCTTTGGCGAAAAAACTGGCCTCGATCTGCCAGGGGAAATCCCGGGCTGGATCAGAAAGCCCGAAAAGTGGTCCGGCACCTCCATCGGGGCAGTCCCCATCGGACAGGAGATAGCGGCCACCCCCCTGCAGGTAGTAACCGCCTACTCAATAGTGGCCAACGGTGGCTATGCCGTCTATCCCCACATAGTCAAGGCCGTTGTCAGCCCGGAGGGCAAGACCGTTAAACACTGGAAGCAGACCAGCCGAGAGAGACTGATATCCAAGCACACCATAGATATCATGACCGATGCCCTCAAGATGGTCACCCAAAAGGGTGGCACGGCAAAAGACGCCACCATCGAAGGCAACACCGTGGCAGGAAAAACAGGCACGGCCCAGGTCTTTGACAAAAGCATCGGCAGGTACTCAAGCGTTGACTACATCAGCTCCTTTGTTGGCTTCGTACCGGCAGACAAACCGGCATTTGCCCTGATTGTCGTCGTGTGGAAGCCACGAGGCCAGATTTATGGCGGCCTGGTTGCAGCCCCGGTGTTCAAGAACATAACGGAGAAATCACTCTCCTACCTCAACGTGCCAAAGGACGACACACCAACGGATGACAAAATAAAAAAAGACATCCTCGTTGTCGATAAAGGAACCGTAAACACAGCGCCGGGGATATCAACCCCGTGGAAGGTAAACTAAAACATCATCAGGACAATGGACATAATTACAGTGTTGGATAATATACATAGAGTCAGCGACCCGGGGCTGATAACGCAATACACGGGCAACCTCAGCGGCCAGGTCAGCGATATATCGTGCGACTCAAGAAGGATCGAACAGGGCGGCATGTTCTTTGCCGTCAGGGGGGTACACTCCGATGGTCATGCCTTCATCCCCGATGCCATCAAACGTGGTGCCCGGTGGATCGTCTACGACAGCGATATATCCCCCGAACTGCTAAACACCAGCGACGTAATAATGCTCAGGGTGGCCGACGTCCCCCTGGCTATGGCCCATATTGCCGCCAACTACTACGGTAACCCCGCAAGGGCTATGAAGCTGATCGGTATCACGGGCACCAACGGAAAAACTACCACCAGTTGTCTCATCAAATCCATACTTCAGGCATACGATAAAAAAACGGGACTCATCGGAACCATACACCACATGGTAGGCAACAACACCTACAGCTCCTCACACACCACCCCGCAGGCCCCCGAATTTCAAATGTTTCTCAAGCGCATGTGTGACGACGGTTGTCAGTACGTGGTATCGGAGGTCTCCTCGCACGCACTGGCACAAAAACGTGTTGATGCCGTTGCCTTTGACGCAGCCGTCTTCACCAATCTCACCAGAGACCACCTCGATTATCACACCAACATGGAGGACTACTTTAATAGCAAAAAGCGTCTCTTTACCGAACTGCTCAACCCCAAGGCCACGGCCATCATCAACACCGACGATATCTATGGCATAACCCTGTGCAGGCATCTTAGAGAGTTAAAAAGGACCACCCTCTCATACGGTATAACGACCAAGGCCGATATAATGGCCTCTGATGTAGAAAAAACACTCACCGGCCTTGCCTTTAAGCTCCGGTGCAACGCAGAGACATACCTCGTGAGGTCACACCTGCGTGGCTACATCAACGTCTACAACATCCTGGCGGCTTTTGCCGCGACACTGAGCCTCGCCATCCCCGTTGATGTCATACTCAGAGGCATATCGTTGCTCCAGGGGGTCAGGGGCAGACTCGAACCCATAGAGCGTGGACAGGACTTCGCCGTATTCATCGACTATGCACACACCAACGATGCCCTGGACAACCTGCTCAGTGGCGTCAGGAGATTTTACAAGGGTCGCATTATTACGGTCTTTGGCTGCGGCGGCAACCGCGACACCGGCAAAAGACCCATGATGGGCAGAATCGCTACCACTATGAGCAACTTCACGATTATCACCAACGATAACCCCAGGCACGAAGACCCCATGGACATTATTGCCCAGATCAAGTCCGGCGTTGTGGGAAACCAATATGAAATCGAACCCGACAGGAGAGAGGCTATCAAAAGAGGCATCTACATGGCAGGGGCCGGCGACGTGGTACTGATTGCAGGCAAGGGGCACGAAACTTATCAGGAGGTCAGGGGCGTCCGGTATCCCTTTGATGACAGGGAAGTGGCGCAGGCATTTATCGATGAGCGCCTGGGGGGAAACGGGGTGGCAAACCCAGCCTCAGGATGCAATAAAATGGAAACCATACTGGAGTAACAATGCTTTATTATCTACTATACAGTTTGCACGGCCTCTACACACCACTAAACGTATTCAGGTACATAACGTTCCGGACGGCCATCGCCGTCATCACGGCACTCTTGATCACCTTTGCGCTGGGCCCGGCAGTTATCAACTTCCTCAGGAAGATCAGCCTGACCCAACAGATACGAACCGACGGCCCCAAAAGCCACCTCTCAAAGGCCGGCACCCCCACAATGGGCGGCATACTGATCCTGGTCTCCATCCTCGTATCGGTCCTGCTCTGGGGCAACCTCGCCAACAGGTACATAATTATCATGATACTCTCAACCATGAGCTTTGGCATCATCGGCTTTGTCGATGACTACCTCAAGGTCTCCAGGCGCAACCCAAAGGGACTCAGGGCCATGTACAAGTTTGGACTCCAGATACTCGTAGCCCTGATGGTAAGCACGGCACTGTATGTCTTTCCCTCCGACCAGTACGGCACAATACTCATCATCCCGTTTTTCAAGAAAATGCTGATCGACCTGTTTATATTCTACGTCCCCTTTGCGGTGTTTGTAATCGTAGGCTCCACCAACGCCGTTAATCTGACCGACGGAGTCGATGGCCTGGCAATCGGCCTGGTGGGGATCGCAACACTGGCAAACGCTGTCCTGGTGTACATATCAGGTCATGCGGAACTGGCAAAGTACCTCCAGATACTCTACCGCACGGACATCGGAGAGCTTACCGTCTTTTGCGGGGCCATGCTGGGGGCGTCGCTGGGCTTTCTGTGGTACAACGCCTACCCCGCCGAGGTCTTCATGGGTGACGTTGGTTCCCTGGGGTTGGGTGGGGCGCTGGGTACGCTGGCCGTGATAACAAAACAGGAAATCGTCCTGGCTATCGTGGGGGGCATATTCGTGATCGAAACCCTGTCGGTTATCCTCCAGGTGGCCTCCTTCAGGCTCACAGGTAAGAGGATTTTTAAAATGGCCCCCATACACCACCACTTTGAACTAAAAGGGTGGGCCGAACCAAAGACCGTCGTGAGATTCTGGATCATTGGCATAATGCTTGCTCTATTAAGTCTGACAACTATCAAATTGAGGTGAATACTATGGAAAAAGGTTATTGTAAGTTCAAAAAGTTGACAGTGTGTTATATTTATATCTTATTATCTTTCTTAGTCGTTATTTTTATGTCAAATTCGGCCTATGGAAGCGATATTACGGCCAGGTCTGCCGTCATCATGGATAGTGGCAACGAAAGGATACTTTATGCCAAAAATCCGACTCACAAGCAACCCCCTGCAAGCACGGCCAAACTCGTCACGGCCATGGTGGTCATAGACAACATCAGGACGGATGAGGTCGTTACCATATCAAAGGATGCCGCCAGGCTGTACTGTTCCGGGGCATCCCTGAGGGAAGGTGACAGGTTGTACGTCAGGGACCTCATGTACCTGTTGCTTGTCAGGAGCGTCAATGGTGCAGCAGTAGCCCTTGCCGAGGCGGTGTCCGGTTCCGAGGAGCAGTTTGTGCATTTGATGAACAGGAAGGCAGCACAGATAGGGGCAAAGGACACAAAGTTTGCCAACCCACACGGTTTGCCCGGGGGGGAACAGTACATAACGGCATATGACCTGGCCATGGTCATGAACGAGTCCTTACGCTATCCGCTAATCAAGGACATAATCAACACAAAGACCAAGACCGTCTCCACCATAGATGGCCGCAATATAACGGTGGCAAACACCAACAAGTTGCTCTGGTCCGATGACGACCTCCTGGGGGGCAAGACCGGTTACACCAGGGAGGCACGCCACTGTCTGGCCTTTGCGGCCGAAAAGGGAGACAACACACTCGTAGCAGCCGTCCTGGGCGACAACAACAGGAGCGCCCTGTGGCACAGCGCCAAAAACATACTATCAAAGGGCTACGATATATCATCAGGCAACGCAGCCCCGGTAATCTACCAAAGCAATGTAGACGAAAAACGTGTCAAGACTGCCAGTGTACATAAACTCAAAAAGAAACATCGCAAAACAAAGTCTTCCCGCATCCGGCACAGAGTCAAGGACTCGCAGGTAAGGGAAATGGCAGAAGGCGGAGACGACAACATGGACAAGCCCGGTAAGTCAAACGCTGTTGTAAAAAAATCAAAAACAGGCAAAAAAAAATCTGTAAGCCTGGCTAAGAAACAACAGTCAAGGAAATCCAGGGTTGTTGTTAAAAAATCAGAAACAGACAAGCAAACACCTATCAGTCTGGCAAAGAATGGACTGAGAAAAAGAAGCAACCGGAAATAGTATGATAACTTTTTATGGAGAGGACGGTAATGTTTAAAGGCATTAGTGGTAAGAGGGCAGTAGTAATAGGGCTTGCAAGAAGCGGCGTAGGGGCAGCCAATCTCCTTGTCAGACTGGGCGCCATTGTGACGATCATGGACGTGTTGAGCTATAACGAGCTATCCGGTTACGTCGAGCAACTGGACTCTGCGGTGGACATCAAGCTCGGCCAGTTCAACGATGATATTCTCAACAAGGCCGACCTCGTAGTCATAAGCCCGGGGGTGTCGATGCAGCATCAATCTATTCAACGCATCCGACAAAACGGCATAAAGGTCATCGGTGAGCTGGAGCTGGCATATCAGGTGGTAGAGGAGTTTCACAAGATATGCTCTCTGGGCTTTCTGGCAATAACGGGTACAAATGGTAAGTCCACAACGACCACCATGGTCAATGAAATACTCAAAACCAGCGGCTTTAAGACCGTCCTGGGTGGCAACATCGGTAAGGCCATCACGGATGAGATCAGCAAACTCATCAAGTCATTTGAAAAACCGCTGGACTTTGTCTGTCCCGACTATATCGTTACCGAAGTATCGAGCTTTCAGATGGAGTCCATCGACAGGTTCCGGCCCAGGGTGGCGGCCATATTAAACATCACCCCCGACCACCTCGACAGACACCTGACCATGGAAAACTACACGGATGCCAAGTGCAGGATATTCGAAAATCAGGACAAAATGAACTTCCTCGTCCTCAACGCCGATGACCCGCTTACACGCAATCTGGCATGCCGCGTAGGGAGCAATGGCCCCGAGGTGCTGTACTTCAGTCGCAAAGAGGACGTTGAAGCGCCAGACTGTGCAAGGCTCCGGGGGGCATTCTACAAGGACGGCATTATCTCCTTCAGATTGCCTGAGCTTGAGGTGCTATGTCCTGAGTTCTTTGTCGCTCCAGGACGCTCCTGGCTTGTGGATGGCGAAATGCCGGTGTTTAAGACTTCCGAGCTTAAAGTGACCGGCGTACACAATATAGAAAACGCAATGGCTGCAGCGCTTATGGCGCTTGCATGTGGGTGTAGTATGCAAAATATATGGGATACGCTAAAGGACTTCAAGGGGCTCGAACACAGGGTCGAGTTCGTGGAAGAAATCAACGGGGTCAAGTACTACAACGACTCCAAGGGCACCAATATCTGGGCAGTGATAAAATCCCTGGAGAGCTTTGAACAACCCATCGTGCTCATTGCCGGGGGCAGGGACAAGGCCGGTGACTTCTCTGCTCTCAGGGAATCTATAAAGGGTAAGGTCAAGGCCGCCATCCTGATCGGTGAGTCAAAAGACAAGTTCAGGAAATCCATACAGGACATAACCAACGTGTATCTGGAAAACGACCTGCCCTCTGCCGTCCTCAGCGCAAAGGGCATTGCCGGCGCCGGTGATGTCGTCCTGCTCTCCCCGGCATGTGCCAGCTTTGACATGTTTAAGGACTTCGAAGAACGAGGACGCGTCTTTAAAGACACCGTCACAGGGCTGTACAAGGAATCAATTGCTAACCCGTTATCCCCCACGCAGGCGGGCGGATAGTAGAAACACTCCAGAGACGCATATGGTATCCTCTTTATATTTCACGGTAAAAGAAAGAAGGAGGGCGGCTCCGCCCCCTCCTCAGACCTCCCCTGCAAGGGGACCAGTCCCCTTGACCCCTTCTTGCGAAACCTGTTACCATGCTTTTTTTAGAGGATACCGCATATGACACTACAGGGTACCAGGGTAAACGGACAGTTTGACAGCGTGTTGCTGTTGACTACGGCAGCGCTTGTGTTGACGGGGGTGTTGATGGTCTACAGCTCCACTTCCGTCGTCTCACCGTCGGCCAGGGCACAGATGAGTTCCAACGCCGTAAATGACGGCCAACCTGCCGCAAACTTAAACCTGGTAGATTTACGGTATCTCAAAAAACACCTGGCCTCCGTGACTTTGGGCATACTGTTTATGATCATCGCATACAATTTACCAATAGACATATACCGCAGGAGGGCTTTGGAGATATTTTTCATAGCCCTGGTGCTCCTGATAGCGGTGAATCTCCCCATGATTGGCGCCACGGTTAATGGCGCACGGCGATGGCTGCGTATATGGCAATTTACCTTTCAGCCCTCCGAGGCCATGAAGCTGGCAGTGGTAATCCTCATGGCCAGGTATCTCTCCAGTACCGACTTTACAACTGATACCGTGACCGTAGGGAACAGACTGATCAATTTTAAGGCATTCATAAAACCGATTATCCTGATGGTCTGCATACAGGCCATCCTGCTGCATCAACCGGACTTTGGTTCTGCCGCCATAATTGGCGTAATCACTTTTACGATGCTCTTTCTGGCAGACGTCAAACTGAAATACATCTTTTCTGTGGGCCTGGTCTTTATACCTGTGGTGATTAAGCTGGTCAAGGAACCGTACCGGTTAAAGCGGGTGTTGGTGTTTTTAGACCCCTGGGCGGATGAGAGAAACAGCGGGTTTCAGTTGATACAGTCCTTTGTGGCGCTGGGAAACGGCGGCGTACACGGCGTCGGTCTGGGCAAGAGTATGCAAAAACTCTACTTCCTGCCGGAGTCAAAGACCGACTTCATCTTTGCCATCATTGGCGAGGAGACCGGTCTGTTGGGTGCGGTGTTTGTGATATGTCTGTTTGTGCTGTTTTTCAGCAGGGCTATATTAATAATGAACGGGCTGACTGACCGGTTTATGTTCTTTATGGCAAGCGGTATAACACTCCTGATCGTGCTTCAGGCGCTGATAAACATGTGCGTTGTCACCGGCATGGTACCAACCAAGGGACTTCCCATGCCGTTTATAAGCTACGGAGGTTCCTCAATGATCATAAACCTGACAGAGGTCGGGATGCTGCTGAACCTCGCAAATCACACGACAGTGCCACGCACTGAGTCAGTCACACATGGCATTAATACGACCAGACGAGTCAATCACAGAAAGGCAAGGGTGTTCTCATATGACAAACAACAACAGATGTAAGGTGGTAATAGCCGGCGGTGGTACCGGCGGACATCTCTACCCTGCCATAGCCATAGCGGAGGAGATCAAAAAAAAGATGCCACAGGCAGACATCCTATTTATGGGCACCGACAGGGGCATAGAGACCAGGGTGCTGCCACTGGAAAAGTACTACGTCAAACTCCTGCGCACGGAGGGCTTTGTCGGCGTATCACTGGGCAAAAAGATATGGGCATTCTTTAAGCTAATCGTAGCGTTCTTTGATGCCGTGTCGTTTCTCAGAGGCGTCAGACCCAGCGTGGTGATAGGCACTGGCGGATATGCCTCTTTTGTGCCGGTTGCAGCGGCGGCATTGCTGTCCATTCCCATCGTCATACACGAACAGAACTCCATCCCCGGCCTTGCCAATAAGCTGCTGTCAAAGGTGGCAGACAAGGTGTGCATCACCTACGAAAGCTCACTGGACTATCTGCCCAAGGACAAGGCCATCATCACGGGCAACCCCGTCAGGGAAAAAATTCTCAGGGCAACCAGGGCGCAAGGGCTGGAGATGTTCTCCCTGCGCGATGACCTGTTGACGGTGCTCATCTTTGGAGGCAGCGCAGGGGCCACGGCAATTAACAAAGCCGTCATGGGAACACTCCCGCTGTTGAACAACTACAAAGACAAGATACAGTTCCTGCATCAGACCGGTAACGCAGACTACGAGCTGGTCAGAGGCGCCTACCAGCACAACGGATTCTCCGGCACCGTGGCGCCGTTTATATTTAACATGCCCGAGGCCTATGCCTGTTGCGATATGCTCATATCACGGGCAGGGGCAACCACGCTGGCCGAAATAACAACCATCGGCATCCCCGCCATCCTGATCCCCTATCCCTATGCCGCGGGGGCACATCAGGAGGCAAATGCAGCCAGACTCTCCTCCAGCACCGCTGCCATCATGATCAGACAACAGGAACTGGACAGCGAGTCCCTGGCACGACAAATTATCGCCCTGTGCAGCGACGCCAACCTCAGAAACAGACTCAAGCGCGACTGCAAGGCTCTAGGAAAACCCGACGCAGGTAAGCGGGTCGCACACATCGCACTGATGCTTATGAAAGACAAATCACACTACTATAAACAGGAGTACGACAGATGTTTAACCAGTACAGAGTAATACACTTCGTAGGGATCGGCGGTATCGGTATGAGCGGCATAGCCGAAGTACTCAATAATCTCGGCTATGAGGTCACCGGCTCCGACATAAAGGGCTCCTCAACGATAGAAAGACTGCTCACCCTGGGCATCAAGGTATACATTGGCCACCGCCCGGAAAACATTGACAGCGCACACGTAGTCGTTGTCTCATCGGCCATAGGCAAGGAAAATGTCGAGGTAACAGAGGCCCGAAGACGCTCAATCCCCGTTATCCCGCGTGCGGAGATGCTGGCAGAGCTGGGCAGACTCAAGTACAGCGTCCTGGTGGCCGGCTCACACGGCAAGACCACCACCACGTCGCTTATATCTACCATCCTCCTGGATGCCGGCTATGACCCCACCGTGGTCATCGGCGGAAAGCTCATGGCTACCAACAGCAATGCAAACCTCGGCAGAGGACAGTTCATGGTCGCAGAGGCCGATGAGAGCGACGGCTCCTTCCTCAAACTGAGCCCGACAATAGCAGTATGCACAAACATCGACAAGGAACACATGGACTACTTTTCGGACATGGAAAACCTCAAAAAGGCATTCCTGTGCTTCCTCAACAAGGTCCCGTTTTACGGCCTGAGCGTCGTTTCGGCAGACGACCCAAATGTCAGGGACATCCTGCCACACATAAACCGAAAGGTCGTCACCTACGGGTTGTCACACCCGGCTGATTACACGGTAAAAAATATAACATTCAACGCCATGACGACACAGTATGACCTGTTTTTCCAGGGTGAACTGCTTGAACGCTTTGAGGTTCCGCTGACGGGCAAACACAACATCCTCAACACCCTGGCAGCCACGGCCACTGCCCTCTACCTCAAAATAGACATAGAGTCCGTCATAGGCTCCCTGCAACGCTTCAAGGGCATCAAACGCAGACTCGAATTCAAGGGCGAATCCATGGGCGTCAAGGTCTATGACGACTACGGCCATCACCCCACAGAGATACAAATGACCATCCAGGGCGTCAGACAACAGACCGGAAATCGATTGCTCGTCGTCTTTCAGCCCCACCGATACACCAGAACACAGGCGCTGATGGAGGAGTTTGCACACTCCTTTACACACACCGACAGACTCTACCTCCTGGACATCTATCCGGCAGGGGAAGACCCCATAGAGGGTATAAACTCACAAACACTCTATCAACGTCTCAGGTCCGAGGGGGTGGAGGTGGCCTACTTCAGCGACACGCAGGAGTTGTTGAGTACCCTGTCGCGTGAGACCAGAAGGGACGACTATCTGTTGACCTTTGGCGCCGGAGACGTCTGGAAGGTCGGTGAGGATTTCATAAGGGGCAGCTATGCAAGTAACTAGTGTCGGTTGCGATTACTCCACCCTGGTCAGAGACCTCAAGGGTATGGCATATTACAACGAACCCATGAGACATCATACGTCGCTGAGGATCGGCGGTGTGGCAGCCCTGTACTATGAACCCGGTAACCTCAACAGCATGGTAACACTAATGCAGAGGGCACGGGAGATGGCGCTACCGCTGTTCATTATCGGCGGAGGCAGCAACCTGCTCTTTGGCGATGAGGACATCGACGCTGTGGTGGTCTCAACACGGCAGTTATGCACCATGCAGTGGTTGCTGGACGACGACAGCCTGACAATCAGGACAGGGGCCGGAGTACCACTGGCCAAGGCATTGAACTTTGCCCTGAAGGCATCAGCGGCAGGCCTCGAAGGTCTTGCAGGCATACCCGGCACCGTGGGCGGGGCCATCGCAGGCAATGCAGGTTCCTTCGGCTTTGAGATCAAGGACGTCATCGAGGACGTTACCGTTATCACCGGCACGGGCGCCATAAGGCAATTGACCAGAGACGCTATCCCCTTTGCCTACAGACACTGCGGACTTGCCGGTGAAAACCTCATAGTCGAGGCCGGCCTCAGACTCATCAGAGGTGATGCCTTCGCACTCAAAGAGCGATTTAATGACTGCCTAGCACAAAAGAAAAAGTCCCAGCCCCTGACTGAACTATCGGCAGGGTGTGTGTTCAAAAACCCCCCCGGAGACTTTGCCGGAAGACTCATAGAGGCAGCAGGATGCAAGG
This sequence comes from Candidatus Magnetobacterium casense, assembly GCF_019173545.1. Lineage (GTDB taxonomy): Bacteria > Nitrospirota > Thermodesulfovibrionia > Thermodesulfovibrionales > Magnetobacteriaceae > Magnetobacterium > Magnetobacterium cryptolimnobacter. The sequence continues at coordinate 14,002 of NZ_JABXWD010000045.1, forward strand.
GCATGGCACAAGGACAGATAGAGGTCAGCAGACAACATGCAAACTTCTTTATAAACAAGGCAAGAGGCACAGCCGACGACTTCCTCTGTCTGATGGCAAGGGTACAGGAGGGCGTCATGACACGTTTTGGCGTGGAACTCACACCGGAAATCAAACTACCGCAACACTATGGAAAGGCGTGATAAGCACATGGACAAAAGTCTTTATATAAAACTCAGGAATAAGCATAATGGGGTCAAGGGGGCTTCTTTCCGGCCGGGGCGCCTCGCCCCTCCCCT
>NZ_JABXWD010000450.1 GCF_019173545.1 Candidatus Magnetobacterium casense
TCTGCGAAGATAAGGCATTCATTATAGAGGTAAAATCTAAACCTGATGAGCGAGACGTCATGAAGATACTTGCTAAGGCGAAGACACTAACGACCTTTTTCAACGAGTGTGTCGGTAAGCAGATAATCCCAATGTTGGCAAGTACATTTATTGAGGAAGACATAATCAACCTTGCAACAAGCAACGGACTGCATGTTGTTGCATACAGACAGTGGGAGTACCTGGACATCCTCAATTTCGATGCAATAAACGAAAAGAACAAAGCCACCATTCTGACATAAAATGGCATTTTACGGCGCTCGAACAATGCTCCCACGTTTAAAATTGAGCGCTACCCCATAGAGTCAGCCCCCACCATAGACACTGTTAAGCAGCCAGAGACACAACAAGGAGGCCGGCTACGGTACTCAATAATCAGCCTCTCTGTCGTATCATCTCAACAGAAGCCTCAATCCTCTTCGATGTTGAGCCTGATGTAGAGTTCCCGCAGTTGGGTCTTGTCAACCTGTGAGGGTGCAGAGGTCAATGGACATGCGGCCTTCTGGGTCTTTGGAAAGGCGATGACATCCCGCAAGGACTGTGCGCCGGTCATCAGCATGATGAGCCTGTCCAGCCCCAGGGCCAGCCCGCCATGAGGAGGAGCGCCGTACTTCAACGCATTCAGCAGAAAACCAAACCTATCCACCGCTTCCTCGGCCTTGATCCCGATCAGCTCCAAGACCTTTTGCTGGAGGTCTGCACGGTGGATACGGATGCTGCCTCCGCCTATTTCGCTGCCGTTGAGGACGATGTCGTAAGCCTTTGACGTAAGCCGTGCGCAATCCGCCTTGCCGGTAATCCGGCCATCGAGTATGGCCTGTATGTCGTCATCCGCCGGAGAGGTAAACGGGTGATGCAGGGCGGCAAACCTGCCTTCATCGGCAACCCACTCCATCAGCGGAAAGTCCACCACCCATACGAACTTGTCATGCGTCCCTATGAGGTTGTTTTTCCTGCCTATGTCCAGACGCAGCCGACTCAAACAATCGTTGACAACCGCCGCCTGGTCAGCCACAAAGAGCATCATATCCCCAGACTGTGCACCAAGCATATCGGCCATCTCCCTGAGCATCCCCTCCTGGAAGAACTTGACAATGGGCGATTCAAAGACGTCCTTGACCTTTATCCAGGCCAGCCCCTTTGCCCCCATCGCCTGTACCTCCTGCGTCAAGAGGTCTACCTCACGCCTGGAGTACGAGGCCATGCCCTTGCCGCAAACCCCCTTGACAATCCCGCCCGATGCAAGCGCATCCTGAAAGACCTTAAACGTGCTGTCCTTGACCAAGCCAGAGACGTCCCTGAGTTCAAGGCCAAACCTCATGTCGGGTTTGTCATTGCCAAAGCGCGCCATCGACTCCTGATAGCTAATCCGCTCAAAGGGCGTCTCTATCTGTTGACCCTTTATATCGTAAAAGAGCTTCTTTAAAAGCCCCTCAACCACACCGATGACGTCGTTGCTATCGACAAATGACATCTCCAGGTCAACCTGGGTGAACTCCGGCTGTCGGTCTGCGCGCAGGTCCTCATCCCTGAAGCAGCGCACTATCTGGTAGTACCTGTCAAGCCCTGCGATCATCAGTATCTGCTTGAACAACTGCGGCGACTGCGGCAGGGCATAGAAGTGTCCGGCACTTACACGACTTGGCACGAGGTAGTCCCGCGCCCCCTCCGGCGTTGATTTCGTCAACACGGGGGTCTCCACGTCTATGAAACCCTGTTCATCGAGGTAGTCTCTTATGACCTTGCAGGCCTTGTATCTGGTTGTGAGGTTGTTCATCATCTCCGGCCTTCTGAGGTCGAGGTAGCGGTATTTGAGCCTGAGAATGTCGTTGATCTCCCCGGCTTCATCTATGGGAAAGGGCAACGGCTCAGACATGTTCAGTACCTCAATTGTCATGACATCGACCTCAACCATGCCGGTTGGGATATCGTGGTTCTCCGTCCCCTCCGGACGCCTGCGCACCAGTCCGCGTATGGCGATGACCGATTCCGCCTTGAGGTGGTGTGCTATTTTTCGTATATCATCGTGCGGATCGGGATTAAACACAAGCTGTATTATGCCGGTCCTGTCCCTGAGATCAATAAATATTACCCCACCGTGGTCACGATTGCGGTATACCCATCCGCAGAGTCTAACATCCTTGCCTGTATCATCAATGCCTATTTGGCCACAGCCCTTGTCCCTGTACATCTTGCCTCCTTCTTGATTGTCAGTGAAGTATCCTGACCGTATCATCGTTATCGTGCTCTTTTATCTTAAGGATAGCATGTCCGGAGGATGTTTGACAAGCTTTTTGAAAAGTTGTCTCCGCAATGTTGGTTGTAACTATCAAGGTAAGCAAGGGAGCATAAACATGTATAACCTAACCTGAGCGATTTATCAGTCAAAAATTTTCTATATTGTTGAAAATCAAGGGTGTATATGGTCTTTCATATTAACCCATCGAGTTATGTCTGTAATAATGCCTTG
>NZ_JABXWD010000451.1 GCF_019173545.1 Candidatus Magnetobacterium casense
TACTTAAACGTTGAGCGTAACGGGGTCTTTGGATACTTTTATCAGGAGTCAGTTGCAAATATCAAAGAGGAGTTGTCTTTAGGAGGCGATATCCTTGAGTCTTTTAGCTATACTGAGACCAGGGACGACTATCCTGACCTGTCAATATCCGGATACATGTGCCCGATTGTGGCGACATCGGGGTATTGTGACGGTTGTCAACCGATAGAGGCAATATGGGTAATCCCTGGCGGAGTGCCATTCACACTTAGAGGCCAGTGGGGGCCTGCTGAAATCGGCGGGGAATATCGCAAGACGGCACAAGGCTCAAAGGATATTGCCGTGATAGCTTACGATCATACGATAGAGCAAGACGGCATAATTGATTATGTTGTAATATATCAGCACACGACATACAACAATACAGAGACAGGCAAAACCCTCTTTGGTTGGACTGGTACTGTAACAAGCGGCACGACCTCAGTTGTCACGAGTACTGTCTTGACAACCTCAAAGACGGGCAAAAAGATATTACCTCAAGACACAAGCAACCATTCTTGTATAATAGAGAAAGGCTTAATCCTGTACACATACTGCGTCTTGAAGTCAAACAAGACATTTGATCACAGGATTGTTGGCATAATTAACATAGACAACAAGGCATTGTCCGCAGGGTTCGCTAAGGAATGGACACTGAAAGACGACGACGACCGACTAAAGGATTACGACCCGTTGGATAAAACAATATGGCAGTGGTTTCCGCATTCGCACTTAGCAGCAATCGGGATAACATAGGAGGGTAGCATGTCAACGAACCAGGCACAACTGATGATGGGAGCACAGCAGGCAAAGGCCGATTCAATAATGACAGAGGTCAGCGCTTTTGCAGACGATCTGAAAAAGACGTTGAGTTATATCGTGAGCTTCGGCACGTTTCCTATGTTTACGACCGGTCTGAACATCAACGCCGATGCGCAGATACAGCAGCTCAAAGCTGGGCAACCCAAAGCCCCGCAGTTGTCAACGCTGTCGTCGTTGTTTACGTCACCGCCCACGTCTTCGATCGGTGCGATGACAAAGCCTGTCATTCCGTCGTTAAGCGCCACGGCTCCAACGATTACGATACCACAGGCCCCAACGTTCACGGCCACCACGCCAACGATACCCACTGCAGGGTCTGTTTCGATTCCGACCAAGCCCAGCATTGCAGCCGTCACCCCTCCGGCTACCGGCAGTACGTCAACACCTCCGACAAAGCCAACGTTGTCAGGAACTACGTTTGGTGGTACGGCTCCGGTGGATAACCTTGTGGTCCCTGCTAATACGATTAGCTTCAGTGAAACACCGTACATCTCTGTGTTGCTACAGTCGCTCCTTGGTCAGACTGCTCCCACCGTGAGCAGCTCAATCAGCATCCCAAGTGTCTCAGAACTGGTCGGTGTAGACATACCGGAGATACCTGACCTCGACATAGACTACTCCGTGCCGGATATATTGACCACCGTCTATGATGCCATCCTTGATACGATTTTCCCGATAGATGTAGTCCCTGTTGCAGTGCCAACAATAGACCCCAACGTTGAGCAGATGGTCTGGGACAGGGCACGTGACAAGGAGCTTGGTGCCGCTGTAAACAAGCAGGACGAGGTCATGCACAAGTTCGCAGGGTTGGGGTATATCATGCCCACGGGGGCAGCCCTGGCGGCATACCAGGCCGCTACGACAGAGGCCAATCTCAACGTTGCAACGGCAGGGCGGGAGTTTGCCATCAAGCAGGCAGAGCTTGACTTCACGGCCCAAATGAAGGGCGCTGAGATGAACCTCGACGCAAACAAGACCAACGCAACGTTGCACTTGCAGGCGGACACCAAAAACAATGAACTCAAGATAGAAAAGGTACGGCTCAAGATAGAGGGCAACATCAAGGCCGCCGACGTATCAATCAGCAAGGGACGACTCGCCATTGACGCCGCTACACAGCGTGCACAGCTCAGGGCAGAGCGGGCACGGCTGGCCCTTCAGGGCGGTATCGAAAGGGCACGCATGGGCGTAGATCGTGCCAGGTTGACGCTGGAAGGCCGTGTTAAGGAGGCCGAACTTACCCTCCAGGCCAACTCGGAAACGGCCAGGCTGCAAACACAGATACAACAGGCGGGCATCAGCGCAGCGGCAGGGATAGAGCAGGCTATCATCGGCTACATGGGCGGGTATTACGAGCGTGCGCTGCAGGCACAACGTGCCTTGGTAGATGCTGGAGTGCAGATATTCAACTCCGAGGTCAACCACTTCAACAGCAAGGTTGGACTTTTCAAGACCTTTGCTGATGTTTATGACACACAGCTCAAGGGCGACCTCTACAACACTGAGATATACAAGGCCCAGATGGAGGGCTACAAGATAGAGAAAGAAGTCCAGGCCGTCGATGTGGAGTTGTATAAGGCTAAACTCCTTGCCAACAACACCATACTTGAGGGTTACAAGATAGACATGCAGGCGGCGGAGTTGGCTGCTAACGTTC
>NZ_JABXWD010000452.1 GCF_019173545.1 Candidatus Magnetobacterium casense
CGCAGGAATGACAGTTACAGGCTTTTTCCAAGTTTGTCATTCCTGGCTTGACCAGGAATCCAAAAACTGCAAAAGCATAGTTACCATGAAATATAAAGAGGATACATTTATTTGACAGAAGAACCAAAGCATAAAACAATAACTTTAATAAATCCAATCCCTGAAAAAGGAATTAATACTTTTCTTGAACTTTCTACCCATTTCAGAGATTTTACATTTTTAGCAGTTGAAGGGTGGCGTCCGGTCAAAATTGATGGAACCTATCTGAGTCGAAATGTAAAATATTATTCTCGTCAATATGATCTGACTCCAATTTACAAACAATCCCATATTCTTCTTGTTCCTTCTCATTTTGAGGAAGGATTTGGAAGGGTTGTAACTGAAGCAGGGTTATATGGGGTGCCTTCAATTGTATCGAATAGAGGAGGGCTAATCGAGGCTGTAGGCAACGGAGGATTGGTTGTAAACTCTCATGATATTAAAGAATGGAGTGGAGCCATTAAAACCATTGATGACCCTAATAGTTATACAAAGTTCCGTAACCAAGCAAAACAGCACGCTGATCTATTCCTAAAAGACCCTGTTCATCAACTTATAGAAATTGGGGTTCTTTAATAACCATATCCCATCAAAATAAATAATGAATGTCTATCTTGACAATGTCACATTAGGATGTAAACCTATGATTTTAAAGGGGTTGGCATTTTCATGTGTAAAAAGTAAAAAGGCTTTAAAATCAGCAATCTATGTTGTAATGTGACATTGTCAAATTAAAGAGGATACGAAAATCTGCTAGCTGTATTTATGAGATGACTTTAAGTTAGAATAAGACATGCAACTTTTGATAGATGTAAAGAATTACATAGCGCTTAAGAAGGCTTTTGACAATAGCTGGATCAGCCTGATAAAGTCACAGCAATGAAGCTTCCATATCCGGTACTGATAGCCCTGCGCTACCTCAAGTCAAGGAAGCGACACAAGAGCATCTCCTTTAATGCCGTCATATCCATTGGCGGGGTGGCGGTGGGGGTGATGGCGCTGATCATAGTCCTTGCCGTGATGAGCGGGTTTCACCAGGACCTGCAACGCAAGATACTCGGCATAAACGCCCACATTATTATGACGAGCCGGGCAGGGCAAATTCCGCAATACGAGTCCCTGACCGAAGACGTAAAAAAGGTTGCCGGTGTTGCCTCGGCTGCCCCCTTTGTGCTCGGACAGGTCATGGCCGCACGCGGCAGAGGGGCACAGGGAATCTTCCTGCGCGGCATTATACCGGATAGGGAAAAGACCATCACGGGCATATACTCCTTCATCAAAGAGGGCAGACTGGAATCTCTCTCAAACGTACACAACGGTATCGTCATAGGCAGAGAGCTGGCCAACAACATCGGCGTAACGCTCAACGACGAACTAAACATCATTTCGCCAATGGGAGAGATAGGGCCATTAGGCATGTTGCCAAAGACACGGAAATTCAAGGTCGTTGCCATCTTTGAGATCGGCATGTACGAGTACGATTCAAGCCTCGCCGTTACCTCCATTGACGCCGCTCAGGACTTCTTCGATCTCAAGGATTCCGCCACCGGTATCGAGGTCAGGGTGGACGACATATATCAGGCACGGCAGGTCAGGCAACGTATAAACGACACACTCGGCTATCCCTACCATGCCCGCGACTGGATGCAGATGAACAAAAACCTCTTTTCGGCCTTAAAGCTCGAAAAACTGGCCATGTTTGTCATCCTGACGCTCATCGTGCTTGTTGCCGCATTCAACATCGTCTCAACGCTTATCATGAGCGTCATCGAAAAGGAGCGCGACATCGCAATCCTAAAGACCATGGGGGCCACCAATGCCGGCATAATGTATATATTCATGTTGCAGGGGTTTATCATTGGTCTTGTGGGGACGCTCATAGGACTGGCGGGAGGTTCCCTCACGTGCTATGTGCTGGATACGTATGAGCTGATAAAGTTGCCGGCCGATGTGTACTATCTCAGCCGTCTGCCGGTTAAGGTAAACGTTTCGGACTTTATGCTGGTTTCGGTTTCAGCCATAGTGATAAGCTTTCTTTCGACGATCTATCCGGCCTACCAGGCCGCCAATGTCAATCCCATAGATCCCCTTAGGTTTGAGTAGGCGACGCCTTGGAAATAAGGCAGCGTTAGCCTGAAACGGGCAATGAAGCAAAACACGGCATCAATTAACCGTGCCCAACGCTTAATTACTCATGTTACGCATAGAAACAAAAAAAAAGGTTTAGAGGTTTAAACAACTGCGAGAAATATGTACTATGGATGAAGATAAATGGGGTCAAGGGGACTTCTTCATGCCCGGGGTGGCTCACCCCTCCCCTTGTGGGTGGGTCTGAGGGAGGGGGCGGCGCCCCATAGGTGTTAAGTTAAGCATGATACCTCCAGTACCTCCAAGTCTTTTAGTGTTAATTTCTTAGGTTTAGGCGTATTTGACGGTTCATCAATCAACTGTAATG
>NZ_JABXWD010000453.1 GCF_019173545.1 Candidatus Magnetobacterium casense
GCAAGGGGACCAGTCCCCTTGACCCCGTAAAAATGCCATGTATCTTGTATTTAATCCAATCGAAACGTGCTATATACACAACATTTCAATTGTATAGCTGAACTATTACCCTGGAACTTCCGTTATGGGGTTACGGGGAGTTCTTCGTGGCCTGAGCGCCTCGTTCCTCCCATTACAGGGGGGATGAAGCGGGATGAATATCATCGTTGTTGAAAGACAGTCCAGCGTTGTGGGATAAATATCTGTTCGTATGTCATCAGGGCAAAGGTATCCGTCATACCTGCAATGAAGTCGCATACCATCTGGTTGAGGTCTGAGCCGCTCTGCTGCGGTACTTGACCTACGACCAGTTCAGGGTGGGCGATGTAGTGGTCATATAGGTTCTTGAGGATATACCTGGCCTTGTTGAACTCCGACCTCAGAAAATCGCTCTCATAGACGCGCTCGTACAGAAACCCCCTCAGCAACTCAACGGCATGAAGCACCTCGTCAGACATCTTCAGGCGTTGCAGGTCTACAGAGAGGGTGTTGCAGACAATGTCCCTGACCATCGTGTCTATCCTCTTGGAGTGTCTGTTGCCGAGGATGGCAACGACTTCGTGTGGGATATCAGCCTCTGTGATGGCCTCTGCCCTGAGGGCGTCATCGAGGTCGTGGTTTACGTAGGCTATGACGTCGGAGACGCGGACGATCTGACCTTCGAGTGTTTCGGCGCCTTCTCCTGCCTCTGCCGGCAGGATGTTGCCCTTGCCCTTTGAGTGTTTGATGATGCCGTTGCGTACCTCGTGAGTGAGGTTGAGGCCGCGGCCGTTTTTTTCAAGGAAGTCCACAACCCTCAGACTCTGGACGTAGTGGTCAAAGCCGTCCTTGTGCAGTTCCCTCAGCACGGCCTCTCCGGCGTGTCCAAAGGGGGTGTGTCCCAGGTCGTGTCCCAGGGCTACGGCTTCGGTGAGGTCTTCGTTCAGACGCAGGGCACGGGCAATGGTGCGTGATATCTGCGACACCTCCAGGACGTGGGTCAGGCGGGTGCGGTAGTGGTCCCCACGCGGGGCCAAAAATACCTGCGTCTTGTGCTTGAGGCGCCGAAACGACTTCGAATGGATTATCCTGTCCCGGTCACGCTGGAAACACGTCCGGATATCTCCCTCGGCCTCATGCACTCGTCTGCCCTTGCTGTTGACGCTCAGGCAGGCACGGTTGTGCAGATATTGGCGCTCCCTAGCTTCTATCTCATGCCGTATCGTCATTGAAGAAAAAAAATCCCCTTAGTTCATCAAGCGTTTTAGACGTCTTGATCAACACCTTAAACTCCTCCAGCTTTTCAACAGACCTCAACTCTTTTACATGCACCATTATCTCCAATCCGGCAGTACCGTACTTGATCTCCAACATACCTTCTATGCCCTCGAGCAAGCCATCAAGTTTGCCTTCAGTCCTGCCTTCAGCCCTGCCTTCGGCCCTGCCTTTTATAATTCCTTGACGTTCACCCTCAAGCTGTCCTTTAATACGGGCATTTTCCTCTGCGTATTCTATGGCGCCTTTGCCAATCTGCATTTTGATCTGCCAATATTCATATATCTCGAATTCTTCTTTGTCCCACGTACTCGCATTTGCTATCTCATAGGCATCCTTTATCTCTGCGAAATCAGCACACTTAGGTACCATCTCCAGAGAATTAGCATTTTTTATGAAATACACCCACTTCTCTACTATATTCACTACCTCATCCTCTTTCTTTTTGAACTTGGGCAGCTCTATAAAATTAAACTCAAAGTCGTCCAACTCGTTTTTATATGTCTCTGTATTTAAAATTAAATGCTTTGTTAAATAATTATCTCCTTCAAAAACTTGAAAGTCAACTATCCCTATGTAGATAACTTTCTTTAACAGGGGATAATTCTCTCCCTTACCTAACTGATTAATATATGCCTTGCTTGTATAATAAAGTACCCTTTTAGCAAAGCCCTTCTCTCTTTGAACCTGTATCTCTATTATAAACGTTACACCCCTCTTGTCTATGGCCCTGATGTCTAATACCGTGTACTTCAGCTCATCTATCTTAGGTGCCTGATAAGGGCTAAGTATAGTTATTTCACCAATCTCCATATTCCCATTCAGACCTAATACGGCATTTAAAAAAGATATAAGTATATCCTTCCTGGCTTCATTGCCAAATATCCTCTTAAAGGCGATGTCGCTCTTTACATCTACAAACCTCATAGTCTTATTTTAACATATCATCAGGATTTTGTGTGTAGGCAACTAACGGCTGTTAGTTATCATAAGAAGTAATTTGACAATGTCACATTTAAGTAAACATCAGGGATTGTCTGAACCAGGATTGCACGGATGAAAGGATTTACAGGAGAAAGATATAACGCCTTCTTTAATTTGACAATGTCACATTCAAGTAACCATCAGGGATTGTCTGAACTAGGATTACACAGATTAAAGGATTTACAGGATAAAGACATGAGGTCTTCTTTAACACAAA
>NZ_JABXWD010000454.1 GCF_019173545.1 Candidatus Magnetobacterium casense
TGCGCTCTTGCAAGTCTTTCCGCAAAGCCTCTATTAGTTGATTGCGGAGTTTGAGGTTTTCTGTGAGAAGTCTTATTCTGTGGTTCTTCTCGCTGATGACATCCCACAAAGTCTCAAAGTCTGTCGTGTGCTCCCAGCACTCCTTAACGTCGCCGTTCTCAAGGATGGTATCTGACAACCACTCCTGACACTCCTCGCACCAGTTCATGTCAGGCGGTCGGCAAGAGCACCGTCTTTCCCCGTTCACGGGGTCTACTCTATGGGCACACTCGTTGAAAGTTTCGTCGTTTTCGCATTCGTTAGTCACGGCTCTCCTTTTTCTTTAAAGTTGCCGACGCGCCTGTCTGCGGGTTTATAGACCAAGACTGGTCAACTGTCGCCACGCCGTTTCTTAGCGTAACTAGCGTAACTATTGTATGCTCGGCGCCATTGATACAGATATCCATCCCTAAGTGAGTCTCAGTCATCTTTCTTACTCTCCTTCGCATGGACAATCGTCCGTGTGTTTAGCCAGCCAATTTGTCGAATACTGCTCTGTCGCGCACGTACTGGAGTGCGTCGCCGTCTTGCTTAACGGCCTCGGTGCAAATTGCCTCGGTTTGGTCGCGCACGTACTGGAGTGCGTCGCCGTCTTGCTTAACGGCCTCGGTGGCCTCTGCCTCATTGATTATCATTCTATATTCCATTTCTCTCTCCTTCGCACGGACAATCGTCCGTGTGTTTGTGGTTTTTAGACAACCCCTCCGGCTCGGTTGCCGGATGACCGAAAAACTTGAACATCTCTACACGCTCGACAAGATCGTTGTCGGAGATGTCGGGGATGGGGATGTCGTCAAGGTTAAGGTTTGGTAGTTTCATGGTTTGCCTCTCAACGTTTTTTGCAATAGTTCAATCAAACCCTCTAACTTATTACGGCTTTTCGTTTTTCGCATCGCACACCATATCGTCGGTAGGAGTAGGGCGAGCGAGACTTTATTCATGATATCTTTTGGTACTTCCCCACGCTCAACGTCTGCGTATAAAGCAAACTCATTGTATTCGTCTGAATCCGGCTTGATATAGAGAGCCTTTGCAATATATGCGATATCTTTTGGTGGCTTAGAAATGCCACGTTCAAGGCGACTATGGTTCGCGGCATCTATCCCGTTTAAACGACAGAATGTTCGCAACGTCAGTTTCAACTCCTTACGTCTTTTGCGGATGGAATCGCCGAATTGATTCATATTGCCCCTTCTCAAATTTGTGCGGGCTTTTTGTCATTCTTCGTCAGGCTACCCCGCGCCCCCTGACATCAGCCGACTCACAATGGTCGGCATCGTCTTAGTTAGGTCACTTCAAATACGCACATCGTATGAGTCGCGTACTATCTTCAAATCCAGGTCGGTACCATATTGCAAGAGCCATGCCGCATAATAAGGCTCTCCGCGATTAAGAAGATAATGGTATGCCTTTGCAAATCCTACACCGTCAGGGAAAACAGAGATAAGTCTTTCTTTCATCATGGGAGCCGCTCTTCTATCTACAAGCCACTGTTCGTCAATGAATGTAGTCTCTACCATGGCGCGTCCTCCGCTGGCACTACTCCACTGTCCCCGCTCATCTTCTTTCTCAGCTTTCCAAGTGTCGTGCCGAGCCATGCCGGTTTCTTCTCACTCAGCTTGTCAAGACGCAGATAAATCTCCTTACCGTCATTACCCGTAAACACCGAGCACTCCTTGAGCACTGCCTCCATGCGCTCCCTGTTGCCGCTACAATATGCGCCAAGTTCGGCTATCAGGGTTTCATGGACGGGTATTGTGTCATTCTTCGGGGCCTCAACCCTTCCCTTCGCGGCCTCGTATGACTTGTTGGCCGCCGCTTGAGCTTGTGGCGTAGACTTGTCATGCTTATTATGCGTACTGGCCGCGTTAGCGTCGTCATCGTCCTCGGCGCATATCCCCACCATAGACGCGAGGCCATACCTACGACCATAGGTTATAGCCGAGCCTACGCCCTGGGGGTCGTTCTTAACAGGTCGGAGCACTAAGCTTCCTGTTATATATTCCCCGCTCGTATGGAGTAGCGTTGTTTCGATTACAACCCCGTCTGACCAGGGCGCATTGGTTTGCACGACCGCCAAGCCGTTAGATATCAACGCCTCTCGGCAAGCATCCCAAATGCTTTCCAAGTCCGCATATTTTGACTTGAAATGCGGGTTTACAGACCCCTTGATGGCCTTTTGCATAGTCGCTTGGGCCTTGCATAAAGCTTTTGCCAGTTCTGCTATCGTCGCCGATTTTTCCATTTTCTCTCCTTTTAACCTATCCTCAAGTGTTCACCGTGTACAAGCTTCGCGCCTTCCATTACCTTACCCTTCTTCAAGTCCTCCGCCACCTTCCGCTTGTCTATAACCCAATGCTCAGGCACAAGCGTTAAATACTGAGCGTGAAGCTTCTTCTCATCCGTTATCTCGACCTTTGGCGGGTTGGCAACCCTCGTGATGTTGTGTAGAG
>NZ_JABXWD010000455.1 GCF_019173545.1 Candidatus Magnetobacterium casense
AACAAATTCAACACCGACACACCACCGGCATCCAATGCAATATACGGCCTCACATCCTGGTCCAACACCTGTTCCACCACCGCTATCTTCTTCTTCAACGGCAGCTCCATCCAGCCAGGATAGCCTCCGGGTATAACCTCGCCCATGTCCTTCGGCACCGGAGCAGACACATACGTATCCGCAAACGGAATATCTGTACACTGATCAGCAGCGACATCGATCGCCTGCAAAATTAAATTGAGGTGCGGATGCGTCTCCTTCGGAAAAGCCGGCACCTCGGAACGGTCCCTAACTTGCTTGTCAATGAGGTCAGCGCTCACACGTCGCGCCTGGTCGTAATTTTTCCCCACCAGCAATTCGCAAGCAGCTTCGGCCGCACCAATCAAGGCCGACTGCCCATACACCTGGAATTTGGCATCGACAATGATGCCATCATCCTTGTCTACCAACCAATAAAGCTTGACGGCATTGCCATCGACAAGGCGCCCATCATGCCCTTCAACCATGCGCATATCGCGCGCCTCAGCTTCTTCTTTAGTGAAAAAACCGGCACAACGCGGATTCTCAATCTTGGCGACCAATTTCTTACTATAACGCGCCCAAGGAAACGGAGTACTCAATAGCGTCAGTCCCATCATTTTGAGACCTCATCAGTTGCAAGCCACTTGTTGGACACCTTACGAAGCCGCTTCACGCACTCCACAATGATCCCCACAGCCCGGTCAATGTCATCTTCCGTAGTCTCACGCGATAGACTAAAACTAATCGCACTATGCGCCAACACTTCTTCCACTCCACAAGCGGCCAACACAAGGCCAATCTGCTGAAAAGTCCCGCCTCCAATACTGGCATACACACCCTTGCGATTGAGCAAATACAACAACGCCTCATTAGCCACCCCAGGAAATGCCATGGCGGTGCAATTAGGAAGTCTCTCTTGATCCCGGAAAAACACCACTACATCCGGCAGCAACGCTATCAGATCATTCTCAAACTTGCTGCGCAACCGTGCGACCTCAGTACAAATCAAATCACGCGCATCCAACGCCTCACGCGCGGCCTGCCCCAACGCGACCAACCCGGCCACACTGAAACTGCCAGCCCGCTGGCCTGCCTGCTCGCTGCCACCCAAAATAAACGGAGAACATCTCACATCACTGCGGATATATAGACCGCCTGTCCCCGAAGGAGCATGAAAACTGTCCCCATTGAAAGTCATAAACTGGGCAGGCACCTCCTCCCAATCGGTAAACAACTTGCCAAGCGCATGCGACACATCTAAATGCAACCGCACACCGCGCTCCTGACAGAGTTCCGCAATCTCAATAATAGGATTCACCACGCCGGTCAATCCATTCGCCCACGATAACGACACCAGCGCCGTACGCGGAGTCAACATGTCAGCAATGGCCTGGGCGGTTATACGCCCATATTTATCCGCGGGAACCATCTTGCCGAGACAACTCAACTGCTCCAACCTGCCCATCGCCATAATGGCAGGGGCCTCATCAATAGCCGAAGTGATATACTGATTCTTGCCGGTATGCACAGTCACATCGAAATAGGTCGACAATATCACATGATTGACTCCCTCCGCAGCCGAAGAGGTAAACAACACCGTATCCTGCTCTTTGGCTCCCAACAAGGCGTAAATGCCTCTTAAAGCCTCGTCAATGGCGGGAAAGAGCTGCTGTCCGACCTGATGCGGAGCAGACGCCACTCCCCACCGTTCGGTCAAAAAGGGCAACATCTTTGCCACCGCTTGTTCGGATGGACGCGTCGTCGTATTGTTATCGAGATAAATAGAATGGCTATTATGCATTATGATAGGGGGGTTCTGGCAAAATTGCCGTCGCTAAAATTATAAACAATTGGCACTCCAGTCGCCAATTCCAAATGCACAACCTCATCATGGCTGAGCCCATCCAATTCCATAATGATAGATCGCAACGAATTACCATGCGCCGATATCAACACATTCTTCCCCTGCTCTAACAGCGGAACAACTTTCTGATTGAAATAAGGGATCGAACGCGCAGCTGTCATAGCCAAACTTTCGCCCTCCGGCGGAGCAATGTCATAACTTCTCCGCCAAAGCTTCACCTGGTCTGCTCCGAATTTCTCCGCAGTCTCCGCCTTATTAAGCCCCTGCAACTTCCCATACATGCGTTCATTGAGCTCCCAACAACGAATGACAGGAATCGTATTCAACTTAGTAGCGTCACTGAAAATTTTACTCCAGTCATCAAGCTTCCCTTCCCCAGAATGCAAAATCACTGGCACCTTACCCGAATGATGCTCGCTCATCACCAACATGGCTGTCATCTGCGCACGTATCAATGTGGTCGTAATAATAACATCAATCGGGATATCACGAATTAACTTACCCGCAGCCAAAGCCTCATCAATGCCTTGCTTAGACAGCGGAATATCCACCCACCCAGTAAAGAGATTATGCTTATTCCACTCCGACTGTCCA
>NZ_JABXWD010000456.1 GCF_019173545.1 Candidatus Magnetobacterium casense
AGGGGACTTCTTCGTGGCCGGGGCGCCTCGCCCCTCCCCTTGCGGGGGGTTCTGAAGGGGGGCGGAGGGGGTGGGGCACCCCTGCCACAAACCGCCCCTTTCTTTCTTTGTATCGTATGCAATCGAAACGCGCTATATATAACGCTTCTTTATCGCTCCATTGCAATTGCCCTGTGAAGTAAAGTTTTTTTACTCGTTTCTCTGTTGTTATGTTATAATTGCGGATGCTATGAATAGCATTAAACTTAAATCAACAATGGAGGTTTTAATGAAAAGGAATTCGGGTTTGGTTGTTGCGCTGCTTGTTGCATTTGCAGTTGCGGTATTTGGCGGTTGTGTCACATCACAGGAGAAAAAGGAAGGTGCATCGGTCAATGAGGGCAGCATCCTGTACGTGTGTGACTGTGGACCGGACTGTCGCTGCAAGGATGCCGTATCGGTGCATCCCGGTAAATGCCCCTGTGGAGGCGAGAGCGCCTCTACGCACGTGCTGAAGATCGAAGGCGATGAGGCCGTGCTATGCACCTGTGGCGCCTCCTGCTCTTGCACAATAGACCCCAAAGACCCGACAAAGTGTTCCTGCGGTAAGCCTGTAAAAAAGGTAAGCCTCAAGGGGCTTTACGTGTGTAGTTGTGGTGCCGGTTGTACGTGTAACACGGTATCGGATAAGCCTGGTAAGTGCAAGTGCGGCGCCGACCTGCGCAAAGTAGAATAGCCACACGGCACCCGATACACATGACAAGGACGCAATATCCCCCTCCCTTTATGGGCGGGGGCGGGGGAGGTTGAGTGTAGAGATATATTTTTTTAATAGGAGGACATTTTAGATAGATATGTTTAAGAACTTAAGGGTTGGAACCAGGATTGGTGGGAGTTTCGGGATAATTATATTGCTCATATTGCTCATGGGTGGTGGTGTATTCGTTGCGTTTAAGGACATAAAACAACACGCCATGCAAGTTGAAAAAGAGAGCCTGCCCTATGCCCTCATCGCCGATGATATGGTACTCGATGTTGTACAGGTACAGCAGTTCATACAGGATGTAGCCGCAACGCACAATACCGATGGTTATAAAGAGGCGGCGGAAGCGGCATCCCAGTTTAAGGAAGACGCAGAGAAGGTCATGAGTATGTACAGGGCAGAAAATGACACGCAAGCCCTCAAGAATTTGGAGGAAATCGTGGCGCTCTTTGCACGCTACTACGAACTGGGCAACAAGATGGCCGATACCTACGTCAATCAGGGGTTGGAAGAAGGAAACAAGCTGATGGAGGGCTTTGACAAGATCGCCTCGGAGTTAACCGACAAGGTCAGCCAGTTCAGAGATACGCAGGTGAAAGAGGCCAGGGATATGACACACGGGATAGGGACAACTATCGATACGACGCTGTACAGCGTGATGTTAATCGTTGGTCTTATTATAGTTGCCGGCATAATTATTGCTATATTAATCACCCGCAGTATAGTTATTCCCTTAAAGCAAGCAGTTGAGGTATCAAACCGGTTGGCCGCCGGCGATCTGACGCTGAGTATAAATGCCGACTCCAGGGATGAGACGGGACAACTATTGTCGGCAATGAAGCACATGGCTGAAAAACTGACTGACGTCATTCTTAATGTAAGGGCAGCATCCGATATTGTAGCAAGTGGCAGTGGAATAATAAGCACAAGCGCCCAGACGTTTTCGCAGGGGGCTACGCAACAGGCGGCCTCAATTGAGGAGACATCGGCATCTATGCAAGAAATGTCTTCAAATATAAAGCAGAACGCAGAAAATGCCATGCATACGGAAAAGATTGCCATAAAAGCCGCTCGCGATGCCGGAGAAAGCGGCAGCTCTGTAAAGGCGACCGTCGATTTGATGAGAGAGATAACCAGCAAGATATCGATCATAAAGGACATAGCCGGCCAAACAAATCTCCTTGCGCTTAACGCTGCAATAGAGGCGGCACGGGCAGGTGAGCACGGCAAGGGGTTTGCCGTAGTGGCGTCGGAGGTGAGAAAGCTGGCGGAACGCTCTCAGAAGGCCGCCGTGGAGATAACCCAATTGTCGGAGTCAAGCGTCTCAACCGCAGAGAAAACCGCCACGATGCTCACGCACCTTGTCCCTGACATCACAAAGACGGCAGAGCTAATCCAGGAGATCAGCGCGGCCAACAACGAGCAAAACTCCGGGGCAGAGCAGATCAGTAAGGCAATACAGCAACTGGACATGGTGATCCAGCAAAACGCCCAGTCGGCAGAGGAACTGGCATCCACCTCCGAGGAACTCAACTCTCAGGCGGATATACTCAAGGGCACGATCGATTTCTTCAAGTGCGGCAATGCAGGCGCAGGAAAGACAAAGGCGCTTACTCATTAAAAAGAAAACTATGGTTTCGCACTTTCTGGATTCCTGCTTACGCAGGAATGACACAGATGGGCGCAAAATACCATTTCTTGTCATTCCCGTGAAAACGGGAATCCATTTTCAAAA
>NZ_JABXWD010000457.1 GCF_019173545.1 Candidatus Magnetobacterium casense
TGCAGGGGAGGTCAAGGAGGGGGCGGAGCCGCCCTTCTTGTAGGGGGTAGGGGGCGAAGCCCCCATTCTTTCTTTGACGAAGCCACCAACTACTTTCTTATGCACCCCTTATGCACGGTTTTCTTGACATTATCCCCTGTGCTAAGTTATGCTGTAGTACAGTGAACGTTGGCAGAGGTACAGACATCAGGTTGTTTGCAAAGAATTACTACTTTTTTATCTATGCAGCCTTTCTCCTTGCCACTATCTTTTGGTTTTTCCTGACCATGCCTATAATCGCCGGCGACACCGATACGTGGTTTCACCTCTCTGTTGGAAAGTACATCGCACAACACCATGAGATACCCAAGCACTCCTACTTCTCCTTCATAACCCCACCAAAGGACGGGATCGACTACTACTGGTTGTTCCAGTTGACCCTGTACGGGGCATATGCCCTGGCGGCAGACAACGGCCTGATCACACTGAGGGCTGCCCTTTACATGGCCACCGTGTTTATGATCTTTGGATTCATATTCAGGGGACGCCTGCACAACAACGACTCATCGGCATATCTGACGGCAGTCTTTGTACTCTGCTCTATGGTGTTGCTCGTAAGAGACATGGTGCTCAGACCACACATGTTTAACTACCTCTACATTGTCACCTTCCTGTACATAATCGAATACAGACCCAAGATGGTCGTTTTCCTACCGTTGCTTGCACTGCTGTGGTGTAACATGCACGGCATCGAGTACCCGGTGCTGATACTGATCACGCTCTCATACGTGATTGAACGCTATGCAGACCGCCTCCGTACCAAGACTGCCTTTACTACACAGGACCGCATATATGTCGTTGCGCTGATTGCATCCATCGGTGCGGTTTACCTCACGCCGGACCCCGTAAGACTCATCGGCCTGCCATTTCAGCCGATACAGTACGCAGCCACATATATCGGCGAACTCAAAACCCTGACTCTGGCCGATATACTCTCCTTCAACATATCCCCGCACGTCATTAACCACCTGACCGTAAACAACCTGGCCATCGCCACAGTCCTGCTCTCCGTGCTGGCGGGCATTGCACGGATGGATATCCGCATAAGTCACATGTTGCTCTTTGGCGGGGCCGTCGTACTGTTGAGCAAGGGCAGCAGGTTCATTAACGAATTTGTCCTGCTGTCTCTGCCAATCGTAGTCAATCACATGCCGTTGTCTGCAGGGGGATTGTCGAAGGCCCTGAGGCGTCCCGTATATATCATACTCATTGCCATGATGATGGCCATGCCGTTTGTGTTTCTAAAGACCTTCAAGGGACTCTTAGCCGGTTACCCGTACAACCCCGTCTACAATCCACGCGGCATAACCAGATTTCTAAACTCCATAGAGGCCGGCGGCAACGTCATGAGTGAGGCAACCGTTGGCGGCTACCTGATCTGGCAACTGTACCCAAAGTACAGGATATATATGGACCTTGATATGACCTCATACTTCTCTGACGAGGACTTCTATTGGGCGGATAACGTGTTTTTTAACCCCGAAGTACTCAGGAAGTTCATCGCTGCATACAAGCCATCATTCTTTATTGTCCCGCTGCACAACAAGGCTTTTGCACAACTACTGATGGCCTATCCCTCCTACAAGGCCGTTTTCTTTGACGACGTTGCAGTCCTGTACGTCAACTCAACCGAGTATCCCGCCATCGCTCAACAGTACGAGCTGAGGGTCGTTGACCCCTTCAGTCTGTTGACCGAAAGGACTCTTTCGTTGAACACGGCGCCATCGGAGGCGTTTGTCAGCGAAATTCAGAGGGTCTACCGGGTAGAGCCTTCCCTGGTATCCATAAACACGGCTCTTGCCTCAACGTACATTGCCCGCAGGGAGCATGAAAAGGCCTTGCCCCATGCAGAGGTGGTCATAGGGGCCTTACCGGCCCTGTCAATTGGTCACAGGCTAAAGGGGGAGGCGCTGATAGGTCTGCAGAGGTACAAGGAGGCTATAGCGGCATTTGAGATGGCCGTTAAGGTGGCCGAGATGGCCGAAAAACCATCCATCTACCAAAAGATATCCACCTGTCACTCCCGCATGTCCAACTACAAAGAGGCCTACAATGCCCTTAAACTGGGGGTAAAGGCCTTCAGCGTTGAGACCTCATACGTTGACCTCTACAACCTGGCGCTGTTGGCTCTTATAAATCACAAGAATTCAGAGGCGCTGATGTTTTTCAAGTTTGCCTACATAAAGGTACCACCGCAGGATACCATCTGGCAAGAAAAAATCAAAACACAACTTGCAAAGTTCACAGACTGAGAAAAGACAGACCGACTCCGCTCTCCTCCCCTGCCTTTGAACCATGTAGAAATAAAATTGTGGGTAATAGTTCACCCCCCTAAGAAGAAGGAAAGAAAGGGGCGGCTCCGCCCCCCTTCAGAACCCCCTGCAAGGGGGCCAGCCCCCTTGACCCCTTCTTACCTTGTTGACA
>NZ_JABXWD010000458.1 GCF_019173545.1 Candidatus Magnetobacterium casense
AACATCACATCCCATTGGTAACCTCCTTGTCCCTATGCCTCTGATACCTCAGTGCCATCATCAGTGAAATATTACAAATCCATCGTGCTGGGCTGATTCAAAGGCACTGGCCCAGTCGTCATACTTTTCTACAAAATACTCGTCTGCGCCATCGCAAACCAAATCACGACAGCTAGTAAAGTCTTTGGATAGTTTAGCGCTCGTCTTGGGGCCAATAGCGCCCTCACAATCGGAAAAGGCAATTAACTCAACAAATGGTTTACCGGCATATTTACCTTCGTTTTCCCACACCTCATTCGGACTTGATGACAAGGCTCGGTGACACAACTCACTGCGCCATTCATTGTACCCGGAGTATGATCCAGCCCTAAATGAACCACATTCTGTACCAACATAACATCCAGGAACAGCACCGTCTAGCCTAATCTCCATACCAGAATATGGTGAATAGACATGATGATGCCCCCTTTCCCAATCCTCACACTCTTTATTCTCTCCCACCCTCTTACAGTCTCTGTAGTAGGTAATATCAAGTCCCATCTCACTCCTCCTTCTCTCTATGTCGTTGATATCGTAGAGCCATCATCAGCCAGTTGAGCGTTAGCCACTCCCCCTCCTCCCGCGACCCGGCAAATTGAAACCGAACATTAGGGTACTCCAGCATCCACAGCAGGGCGGAGTTGAGGGCTGCGGTGCCGGGGATACGGGACTTGCGGGCACCTTCATAGTCCCCGGTATAGTAGAACAGGCCCTCTCGGACTTGAGCAAGGCTGGCCTCGATCACCACCAGCGACCATGGTATGGCCTGTAGCCGCTCCAGCTCCTTGATGAACCGTGGCCGGGACTTCCCGAGACACCCCCAGTAGTCCGCCTGACTCTTCCGCTCCACACACACCCGGTCCTCCATGCCGGTGACAGAGTAATCCCCTGTCTTGATACCACTAACTATGGTCGGATGACCAACAAATATGTACGGTAACTGTTCCCTGGAATCGATCACAATACTACTGGTACCCCATGTGAACTTAGCCAAGTGGCATCTCCCGTTGAATCCGCCAGTTCACCCCCAGCGGTAACATAACTCCCCGTTCGATAATAAGCCAATCCTTATTAGCGAGGAATCGCTCCCGGCTGGTACAGCCATCCAGGCACTCCAGCAGGGCCAGGTGGAGGCCCACCGGGGTGTCTATCAGGTGGATGGGCTGCTTACAGCGGGGACAGGGACGGGACTGCCAGCGGCTATCCGAGGGCATTGCACACCTCACGCACATTACAGTGGTCACAGAGCCATGAGCTGGTCTTATTCTTCAGCATCTCCAGGCCCACCCTGGGGCAGGCATCGGCTATCTTGTGGGCATGAGTCTCATAGGACTGGGTGACATACTTGGGGTTGTGGAGTTCCGCCAGCGCATTCTGATAGAACCCCGCAATCTGCCGGACGGTGAAGGGATTCCCGAGGGGGCGGACTTCCCCAATCTCCTCCTCGGTCATGGCGGGAACCTCCTGCACCATGAAGCCGAAGAATGGGCTCATGTGGGAGGCGGTCAGGCGGGTAACCTGCCCCTTACCCATCTGCTCGAACAGTATCTTGTAGATGCTCAACTGCACCCGCAACTCGGGGGAGACCTCCTCCTTGGATAGCCTGCTCATCCGGTAATCCGAGTGGAACTTGGTATCGTCTATCCACCAGGAGCCATCCGGCAACTGCACCGCATTGTCACACTCGCCCTCAAACTCCAACCCGAACAGGCTGCCCACCAGCCGGAGAGGCGTAGCGGATGTCACTTCGTGGATCTTGGTCCCGCAAGCGGGGGAGTGGCCGAATGCCACATTGAAGGTGTAGGGTAGGAAGTCCTCCAGCAGAACCTCGCGGGGGCAGGTGAGCAGCCGGGTCGGGGTCAGGCGGCCACTACAATGTAGGGTGTCACCCATCTCATGGTTGACAATCCAGCGGTACCAGTTAATCTCGGAGGGCGATAGGGGGCACTTGACTGAACCCATTGCCGCAGCGGCAAAGTGTCCAGTATCAGTCTCCCCGCAGGCCGGGCAGATGAGTCTATTTATCGGCAAGGGGTGACTCCTTTTTCACATGGGACTTCCACAAGTCTGCCCTCACAAACATTACCCCAAGCCACCGAATGGAATCCCCGTCACCCACTACAATATGCTCCCTACCTAACTCATCATAGAACACATAGGCCGAGCATTCGGTGGAGCAGTTGGGGCAGATGAGGCGGGTGATGGGCATTACAGCATATCCTCCGGGTGCAACATATCGTAGCACTCGCAGCATTCCATCATGCCGGGCTCCCGTTCCCGCTTCCGGCAATGGGTGCAGGAACAGTCCTCGCAGAGCCCATCCTGCCAGGCGTAATCATCCTCGGTCATCCTGTCAGCGCATCTCCGGCACTGATACTTAGCCTTGCTCTCGTACCGTACCCAATCGGTCCATGT
>NZ_JABXWD010000459.1 GCF_019173545.1 Candidatus Magnetobacterium casense
CGGAACGATTTGTTTCGGAAATGAACTACGAAGACTTCTCAATGGATGAAAAAACAGAGCTTGCCGTTATAAGATGTATAGAGGTTATCGGAGAGGCGGCCAAGAACATCCCTGAACATGTGAGGGACAAGTACCCTCAAATCCCCTGGAAGGATATGGCAGGAATGAGAGACATAATCGCACATGCTTACTTCGGGATAGATATGAGAAGAATCTGGGAGGTGGTGACCGTAAAACTCCCTCCCCTCAAGAAACATATCCGACAATTGCTTGACGATATAGCATACGGAGAGTTTGACGGTTGCCGATAGTTAATGAAGAGATGAGCGATTCAGCAACCTGGAAGGTAGTGATTGCCGGTAGCGATGAGGGCATCTGCGGGGCAATCAGACATGAGGTGGGCGGATATCGCTTCTATGACAAGGGGGTGAGTTGTGTCGTTGCCTGTTGCGTGGGGGATATCGTACAACTGCTGAAAGCGCACCCTGACGTGGCCCTGGTTCTGGCGGATGTGGCCCTGGAGGGTGAGGACTCAGACGGCCTGTGTGTGGTCAGGCATATCAGGGAGGACCTGAACAACCCTGACGTGCGGATTGTGCTTTGCACTGAGCAACGGGGACGTTTCCCCGATGAGGATGCCTTTATCCGCTACGATATACATGACTGCCGGATGGTGGAGGAGTTGAGGGGCAGGGGATTGTTTGCCGTTGTAGCCGCCTCTTTGCGTTCATACAGGGATAGGGTCATGTTGCGAGAGTGCCATCAGAGGTCTCGTGCATTGGGCGCCCTGGCACAGGAGAAGGAACTACTCTTGGCAGAGATACACCACAGGGTCAAGAACAACCTCCAGATAATCTCCAGCTTACTGTTTCTCCAGGGC
Source organism: Candidatus Magnetobacterium casense (assembly GCF_019173545.1). Taxonomy (GTDB): domain Bacteria; phylum Nitrospirota; class Thermodesulfovibrionia; order Thermodesulfovibrionales; family Magnetobacteriaceae; genus Magnetobacterium; species Magnetobacterium cryptolimnobacter. The sequence continues at coordinate 881 of NZ_JABXWD010000459.1, forward strand.
AAGTACGTCAAGGACGAGTGCGTCTCGGAGCAGTTGAAGGAGAGCCGCTACCGCGTAAAATCCATGGCCCTTGTGCATGAGCTGTTGTATCAGTCCAACGACCTGGCAAGTGTGGACTTTGCACAGTACATCAAGATATTAACGAGCGACCTGCTCTACTCCTATGGGGTCAGCACGGAAACGGTCGGCGTACATATAAACGCAGACCATCTCTTACTGGGCATTGACACGGCCATCCCCTGTGGATTGATCATCAGCGAACTGCTCACCAACGCTATAAAGTACGCCTTTGCAGAGGATACTACGGGCATGATTACGATAGACTTTCACCTCGCCCCTGACAACAACTACGTCCTGACCATAAGCGATAACGGCAGGGGACTGCCCGGGGATATCAAAATCCGCAACAGCAAGTCCTTTGGCCTGAAGCTCGTACACGACTTAACAATGCAACAGGATGGCACCATAGCGGTCGATAACAGCGCCGGTACCGCTTACAGGATTACGTTTCCGAGAAAGGATTGAGGCAATTGCCTTAACACTACAAGCAGCGTAATAGTTCACCCCCCTAAGAAGAAGGAAAGAAAGGGGCGGCTCCGTTAGGATTAAGCTATTACAATTCATGAGCCACCAAGGTTGAGATCATTGACATTAAACACAGGGCCGTCCTTGCACGCCAACCTGTAACCGTTGACGGTGCTGACGGCACACCCCAGGCAAGCTGCCGCACCACAAGCCATGCGCTCCTCAACTGAGACAAACGCCTCAACAGTCCATCCGTTGACCCGCGGGAAATCGCCGTCTTTGGAAGCAAACATTTCGCACAACCGCTGAGTCATGGCATGTGGCCCGCAAGCATAGACCCTTATGGCTCCGGGTGTTGCAGTCGAGGTTGTTGAGACGATGTAGCGGTGCAACTGCTCAAGGACGTTGCCCTTGTCCCCCACCGACCCGTCATCGCTTGTAACGCAGACCCTTGCAACCGACGGGAGTTTTCCGACAAAGAGGTCACCGACACTCCTGACGCCATAGAACAACACCGACTCCGGATAATCCCGCAGGAGCATCGCAACCGAAGCAATGCCTATCCCCCCGGCTACAACCACAAGCACCTCCCCCGTCCCAACGGCAGGAAAACCATTGCCAAGCGGTCCAATCAGCTCAAGCACAGTGCCAGGTGTACAGGCACTGAGAATACCGGTAAATCTCCCATGGAGCTTTATCATGAAGTGCAACAGGCCATCGCTGCCGTAGTCCATGCAGCTAAACGGCCGCTTCAGCAGAGGGTCAAACGTTGCCGCCACCATTGCCGCCCCACTGGCTGCCCCGCCTTCAAGTGCCCCACTGCGACCAACCATGTAAAACTGCCCGGCACTTGGGCGAACCACCTCAGACAGGGGCCTCAGACATAGCATGAAGACCTCCTCATTGAGTCGCTCGTTTGAAACCACCTCAGCCCTGAACTGTCTACTCAAAGCTGATATTTAACACCTCGTATGTAATAGTTTTTGCGGGGACCTTTATGCGCACCTCATCGCCCACCTGCTTGCCCAACAGTGCCCTGCCCACCGG
>NZ_JABXWD010000046.1 GCF_019173545.1 Candidatus Magnetobacterium casense
GATTTTTATTTTATAATGCCGACCTGTTGCGGCAGGGCAGGTTTGCAGAGATAGACCTGGAAAATATAATAGAGGAGCTGGAGAGCATGGCCAGAAGTGATAAAATTTATGCACCCGTTGTGTCAGCTCAGGTCTGAGGATTATGGCAGAACGCCTCCCCTTTTACAAGATACTTTGCCACCTGTGAACCATTATGTTATGATAAATGTGCGTCATAGCTTTTACAATGCTTTTGCATAACACAATATAGAGAACCAACATAAGGAGAAGACACATGGCCGACACAGACAGTGTAAAGGAAGGAAAGCTGTTCTACTCTGACGTTCCCGCCAGGAGCGAGGCGTATTTCCTGAAGGGTTCAAATTCCCTTGACTGGGGGATGAAGAACAGGTTATCGAACATTTTTAATCCGATATCGGGCAAGACCGTGATGCTTGCCATTGACCACGGATATTTCCAGGGGCCTACGACGGGGCTTGAGCGCGTGGATATAAACATCTTGCCGCTGTTGCCATACACCGACACCCTCATGCTGACCCGCGGGATACTACGCACAACCGTTCCCCCAACCTACACCAGGGGGATCGTGATGCGTGCCAGTGGGGGACCAAGCATCCTCAAGGAACTCTCCAACGAGGAGATAGCCGTTGACATCGAGGACGCAATCCGCCTTAACGTGGCAGCCATGGCCGTCCAGGTATTTATCGGCGGGGAGTACGAAACGAAATCGATCCACAACATGACCCGGCTGGTTGACATGGGCAACCGTTACGGGATACCGACCCTTGCCGTTACCGCCGTGGGCAAGGAGCTGGTCAGGGATGCCAGGTACCTGCGTCTGGCCTGCAGGATATGTGCGGAGCTTGGCGCCACATACGTCAAGACCTACTATGTGCCGGAGGGGTTTGACACGGTAACGGCCTCCTGCCCCGTGCCGGTTGTCATGGCCGGCGGAAAGAAGCTCCCCGAACTCGATGCCCTGAGGATGTCCTATAACGCCGTACAGCAGGGTGCATGTGGTGTTGACATGGGGCGCAACATCTTCCAGTCGGACGACCCAATTGCCATGATCCAGGCAGTGCGCAGGGTAGTCCACGAGGGCGTTACCCCCCAAGAAGCATACGACTTCTACAACACACACAAGACCAACAGTGCCAGATGATAAACAGATGGTCCGCCAAGAAGCCGGATAATCATAAAGTACCCCCTGCCGACGACCTCGCTCAGAGGGTGCATTCGGGCAGGCTCATCGGGTTAGAGAGGCGGCTTGTCCTGCATGGCGGCGGCAACACTTCCGTCAAGACGACACACACGGACATCCTGGGGCAGCAGATACCCGTTATCTACGTCAAGGCCTCCGGGGCCGACATGGCCACAGCCGGACCGGAGGGTTACGTTGGGCTGAGGCTTGAGTATCTGCAACGATTGAGCGTCCTGCAGGCTATGTCAGACCAGCAGATGATAAACGAAATCAGGACGCAGATGCTCGATTATCGTTGTCCAAATCCATCACTTGAGACCCTCATGCACGTCTTCATCCCGTTTAAGTACATCGACCATACGCATCCCGATGCAATCCTGACCCTGACCAATCAGACAAACGCCCAAACACACATAAGAAACGCCTTGGGTCAGGTGCGACCTGAGGCGGTAAAGAACAACGACGTCGTCATACTGGACTACATAACGCCCGGCTTTAAGCTGGCCAAGGCAGTGTCCGAGGTGTTTTCGGACAATCCGGGCTGTCGTGCGATTGTGCTCATGTATCATGGGCTGATAACCTGCGGGGAGAGTGCAAGGGAGTCCTACGACCTGACCATAGAGTTGGTCAGCAGGGCAGAGAGGTACATAGAATCTGCAAGGAAGTCCCAGATTGTGGTGACACCTGTCACGACGGTCTCAGTGGCCAGTCAGCGGTACAGGGCAATTGCCCCCATCATCAGGGGGATGCTGGCCTCAAAAACGGAGGATTCCTGTCAGCGGGTGATACTCAACCACCTTGCAACCGATGAGACCCTCGCATTTGTTGAGTCAGAGCGTGGCAGGGAGATCGCCCTAACGCCGCCCATTACGACGGATTACCTCATCAGGACAAAGGCCTTCCCCCTGTGGCTGGAATCCCCCGACTTCGATAAAATAGCAGGACAGCTTGCCGATGCACTCTCACGTTACCGGCAACAGTACGATGCCTACATTGGACGTCACAGGATGCAGGATGGCCTCAGCGCCTTTGATTCCCAGCCACGTGTGATATTCATCCCCGGGCTTGGTGTCATATGCGCCGGTAGGGATGCCAGGGCTGCACGGATTGCCGCCGATATTACAGCGCAGTCTGTGGCGGTAAAGGGCGCCATCGCCGCAATGGGCGCCTACCAGGCCATTGAGGAATCCGACCTGTTTACGATGGAGTACCGTGACTATCAACACGCCAAGGTGTCCACAACGTCAGAGCTGCCCCTGTGTCATCACGTGGCCCTGGTGACCGGTGCGGCGGGGGCCATTGGCAGTGCGATTTGTCGTGGGTTGTTGGAGCAGGGCGCTCACGTGGCCGTTGCCGATCTGTCGGGGGAGGCGTTAAACTCCCTGGTGGGGCAGCTAGAGGCGCTCTACGGCAACGACAGGGTATTGGGTGTTCCGATGGACGTCACGGATGCCGATTCCGTCAGAGGTGCATTTGCCGAGGCGGTTGGAGCCTGGGGCGGGGTTGACCTGCTGGTCCCAAATGCCGGAATCGCTATGGTTTCCACGCTTGAGAACATGTCCCTTGAGGCCTTCCGCAAGGTGCAACGGGTCAACGTTGATGGCACACTCAACGTCCTCAGCGAGGCGGCCAGACTATTCAGGGTTCAGGGCAGCGGCGGGGACATCGTCATGGTCTCCACCAAGAACGTCTTTGCCCCCGGTGCCGGATTTGGGGCGTACAGTGCGTCCAAGGCGGCGGCCCATCAGTTGGCCAGGATTGCGTCGCTGGAGTTGGCCTCCATTGACGTGCGTGTCAACATGGTAGCCCCCGATGCGGTGTTTTCCGACGGCGCTCGTAAGTCCGGTCTGTGGGCGGAGATCGGCCCCGACCGGATGAAGGCACGCGGCCTCGATGAGAAGGGCCTTGAGGATTATTACGTCAGTCGCAACCTGTTAAAGGCGTCTATAAAGGCCAGTCACGTAGCCAGGGCGGTCTTGTTCTTTGCGACACGGCAGACGCCAACTACCGGGGCCACCATCCCCGTTGACGGCGGTTTGCCTGATGCCACGCCGCGGTAAGACAACAAGGGGGCGGCTCCGCCCCCCCTTGGGACCCCCCTGCAAGGGGGCCAGCCCCCTTGACCCCGTAAAATGCCATGTATCTTGTGTTTAATCCAATCGAAACGTGCTATAATTTAATATAATACTATTATACAACAAATAGAGGTATATTCGCTATATAATTTTTCTATAATTCCGCGTAAATAAGTAATCTAAGCATAGTTTTTTGCTGCGAAAGTTGAGTAAATATACTAAAAATATGCTGCGATATGTTATTATACATTAGTAAAACATATTATAGTGCGTTTCGATCGATTGCAATACAAAGAAAGAAAGGGGCGGCTCCGCTTCTTTGTCGCTCCAGGTCGCACCTGGCCCCTTCAGAACCCCCCGCAAGGGGACCAGTCCCCCACTGAGTCGGGGGGGCGCTGACCCATTGACCCCGTAAAAATGCCATGTATTTTGTATTTAACCCAGCAGTTTAAGTGGCAAATAAGAAAAGAAGCACTAACGAAATCAATAGAATTGAGGTAACAACTGACAATATAACAGGCAGGGGAGGTCTGAGGCAGTGGGGAGCAAATTAATCTTGCAACGGATATTGACATTACGGATTTATTGTTTTATATTAATAGTTATAATTTATGAGGAGATATATTGGATAGAGGCAGAAGTTTAACTCCGGGCAAAAAAGCATGTTGAGGTATAGAGATGTTTGAAAAGTTCACAGAGAGAGGCAGGAAGATAATTATATACGCCAAGGAAGAGGCTGAAAACAGGCAGAATGACTACCTGGGCACGGAGCACTTGTTGCTGGCCCTGTTGAGGGACAAGGACGGCCTGCCTGTTACCATATTGCGCAAGATGGGTCTATCCACGGAGGATATAAGGGTCGAAGTGGAGCGGAACCTTCCCGGTGGGAGCAACCTGCTCACCTTTGGCGAAATCCCCTTCACGCCACGTGCAAAGAAGGTGCTGGAGCTGTCGGTGGAGGAGGCGCGCCTGTTGGGACACAACTACATAGGCAGTGAGCACCTGCTGTTGGGGCTGATCCGGGAGGACGAAGGGATCGGCGGGAAGATATTGAGAAACCTCGGAGCAAACCTCCTGGGGGCAAGACAGTTGACGATAAACCTCTCCATGCGGGCACAGAACTTCTCAAAGGCAAAGAAGACCTCAACCCCGGCCCTGAACGAGTTTGGCAGAGACCTGACCTCAATGGCACAGGATGGCCAACTGGACCCGGTCATCGGGCGTGAGGACGAAATCGAGCGCATACTCCAGATACTTGGGCGAAGGATGAAAAATAATCCCGTTGTCGTTGGCGACCCAGGCGTGGGTAAGACCGCCATCGTGGAAGGACTTGCGCAAAAGATAAACAGTGCCGATGTGCCGGATAGCCTGATCGGAAAACGGATCATCTCACTGGACCTTGGCGCCCTCATAGCGGGTACAAAGTACCGGGGGCAGTTTGAAGAGCGCCTCAAGGTGATCATGAAAGAGATCAAGCAGTCCGATAACGTCATCCTGTTCATAGACGAGTTGCACACCCTCATAGGGGCCGGGGCGGCGGAGGGGTCGGTTGACGCCTCAAGTATGCTCAAACCAGCCCTCTCACGAGGGGAGATACAGTGCATAGGGGCCACAACGTTAAACGAATACAGAAAGTACATAGAAAAGGATGGCGCCCTTGAGAGGCGCTTTCAGCCCATCTATGTCCAGCCGCCAAGCATAGAAGACACGATCAGGATTCTCAAGGGTCTAAAGAACAAGTACGAAACCCACCATGGCATCACAATAACCAACGAAGCCCTTGATTCAGCCGCACGACTGTCCGACCGCTATATCTCCGACAGAAACCTCCCCGACAAGGCCATCGACGTCATTGATGAAACCGGTTCGAGAATAAAACTCAAACGGTTCACGCCTCCGGTGGAGCTCAAGGACATCGAACGGGACCTGGCTCGTTTATACAAGGAAAAGACCTTGCATATCCGAAAAAATGACATAGAAAAGGCAGCCTCTGTCAGAGGTGAGGAAGAGAAACTAAAGCGCCTCTTTGATGTCATCCAGAACAAGTGGCAGGAGAACCTCAGCAAGGACACTCCGTTGGTCAGGGAGGATGATATCACCTATACGGTGGCCAAGATGACGGGCATCCCGCTGTACAAGCTCGAGGAAAAAGAGACCGAACGCCTGCTGCATATGGAGGATGAACTGCACAAGAGGATCATCGGGCAGGTGGAGGCCATAGACTGCGTAAGTCGTGCCATCAAGCGTTCACGTGCCGGTATCAAGAGCAGGACCAAGCCTATTGGGTCGTTCTTTTTCCTGGGTCCCACGGGCGTGGGCAAGACGGAGCTGGCAAAGGCACTGGCTAATTTCCTATTTAACGATGACAAGTCCCTCATTAAGATAGACATGTCGGAGTTTATGGAGCGCTTTAATGTCTCCAAATTAACGGGGGCGCCTCCGGGGTATATCGGCTATGATGATGGCGGACAGTTGACCGAGCGGATCAGGAAGAAGCCTTACTCGGTGGTGTTGTTTGACGAAATAGAGAAGGCACACCCCGATGTCTTTAACATCCTGTTGCAGATACTCGATGAGGGGGTGCTCACGGACAGCCTCGGCAGAAAGGTTGACTTTAAAAACACGGTCATCGTGATGACCTCCAACCTCGGTGCAAGGATCATCGAAAAGGCTACACCGCTGGGGTTTCACAGAAAGGACTCCGCAGACCTGTACTCAAAGATAAAGACAAACGTCCTGGACGAACTAAAGAAGACGTTTAACCCTGAGTTCCTCAACAGGGTGGATGACATCGTGGTATTTCATCCCCTGGGCAAGGACGAACTGAGCAGCATCATTGACCTGCTTGTAGAGCAGACCAACCGTCAGCTCCTGCAACAGGACATACTGATAGAGCTGGAAGATGAGGTCAAGGAGTGGCTGATGGTAAAGTACTACCAGCCGGCCTATGGGGCCAGACCGATGAGGCGCGCCATTGAAAAAGAGATTGAGGACAGATTATCGGAGGAGATCATAAAGGGTCGGTTTAAGGGCGTCAACAGGATAATCGTGTCGTTGAGGGATGGCACCCTTGTATTTGAGGAATCAGATACGGTGCAGGAATACGTCTCCGTGGGTGAGGCCGGGGTGATTTTTGACTCTGACGCCTCCGTGAGTGACATTGACTACGGAACGTATCAGAGATAGAAAAATGAAAGCGGCTATACTTATCATAATGTTGGTGATTGCTGCCTTGGTAGTGCAGCAGGGTTTCAAGGGTGGACAGAAGCAGCACGGCAGTCGGGCAGTGGAGGGATTAAATGCGCCTGACTTTACACTCAAGGACGACAAGGGCAACACGCTGACCTTGGAGAGCATAAAGGGCAAGGCCGTGTTGCTTAACTTCTGGGCAACCTGGTGTACGGCCTGCGTGGAGGAGATACCTTCCTTGCAGAGACTCTACGCCGAGCAAAAGGGAAACCCTGATTTTCAGATCGTTACGGTCTTGTTCAGGGACTCGATGAAAAATGCCACGGCGTTTATGAAAGACGGCAAGTACGACTTCCCCGTGCTGCAGGACCCCGATCAAAAGAGCGCAAAGACCTATGGCCTGACGGGTGTGCCGGAGACCTTCCTGATAGACAAGCGTGGGATTGTAGCCAAGCGCATACTTGGTCCGGTTGAGTGGGACTCCAAGATGGCCAAGGACATGATCAGCAAACTCACCGGGAAGTAGTCCACCGTACACACAACCGGCAATACCCCGGACAGGAGGCTATTGTGAGGGATATCGGGGAGAAGGCAGTGCTGTTCTGTGGGCTGCTGTACTCTGACGGCGAGGCTTGTGAGGCTGCAATGGCGGTAGTGTCGGAGGCCTTTGGACGTATTGTGTTGCAGGCAGGGCAGTTTCAGTGGGATTACTATCGCCATTACGAAGGCGAATTGGGAACTCCTGTGTGGAGGCGGTTTATTGCCATCGATGGGGCGTTTGACTCCGGGGCCATTGCCGACGTCAAGCGCAGGACAATCGAAATCGAAGGTGTGCTGTCGGTATGCGGCAGGCGCAGGGTCAACATAGACCCCGGTTATATCACCCTGGCAAAGGTCGTCCTGGCATCAACAAAGAACTATTCCCACAGGGTCTATCTCAGGGACGGCATCTACGCCGAAGTCACACTGATCTACAACAAGGACAAGCGCCTATATGTCCCGCACCTGTTTACGTACCTCGATTACAAGGAGCCTGCTGCCATTGACTTTATGCTTCAAGTCAGGAGACTCGTTTGATGGCAGTTTCCACCAAAAAAAAAGAAAGAAGGGGGCGGCTCCGCTTCTTGGCGCTCCAGGTCGCACCTGGCCCCCCTCAGACCCCCCTGCAAGGGGACCAGTCCCCCACTGAGCCGGGGGAACTTAGCCGGGGGTCGCTGACCCCTCGCTGACCCCTTGACCCCATGTTACCTTTTTGACAATAGGTTTATCATACACGGCATATCAATTATATAGCGGAATTCTTACTCTTTTTTTTTATCGTTTGTATTGCTGCTGGTATGTTTTTTCTTTTTCGATTTGCCTGATGGTTTGATCGTTTTTGACGTACATAATGGCTAAGACCAGGCCTAGTATGGTAAAGACAATTCTTGTTCGCATCGGAGGGATACTGTGAACCTTTTCGCCGGCTATGACTATGAATATTACCAACAGGGTAACTGACACCAAACCGCCTGGAAATGGAAACCCGTTAATCACCACCATCACCGGCATCAGCACGGACATGTATGCTACACACCTGTAGGAGGTCTCATAGGATTGCCTCGACCCCAGAATCTTCCAGATAATAAAGAGCGCCAGGGCCGCCAAAAACCCAAACAGCGTCACCGTCACTGGTACAAACAAGATAGCGGCCACGGCCTTCCCGATCCCCTCAAGGATGTTGAATCCCAGGATGCTGATAGCAGCCTTGAGCAAACCACCGGATACCCCCATCGCTATCATAAAGACCAACGGTCCCATGTACCCACCCTTTTTGGGCATTGTGCTGAAAAAATCAGCCGGGGTTGTCAACACCCTTATAGCCGTTGAGGGAATGCTAAAAACACTGATATGGTTTCTGCCCATAATATCTGATAGTAACATAAAAGGTTGATAAAAAACACGCTTGCGTTGGGTGCATAGATTTTTCATGGGTAGCAAGGTGTCTATTATGGGGTCAAGGGGTCAGCGACCCCCGGCATAAAGGGGGGGCTGGCCCCCTTGCGGGGGGTTTTAAAGTGGGACGGAGCCGTCCCTTTTTTTCTTTGACGAAGCGCCCACTACTTTCTTATGCACCCCCTGGGGTTTTTTTTGTTTAAATTCAATGTTTATTGTATGTTATAATACAGCAGAGTAATTAATCAGCGATGTCTGCGATACGTATCAGGAGGTAGAGGCATATGATACTTAACCTGGGAAGGTATATAAATCTCACGGAGATAGGGCGTGGGGCACAGGGGGTTGTCTACAAGGGCTATGACACGGTCATAGAGAGGATCGTTGCCGCCAAGACCGCCGGAAATCTTGACGAGGCAAAGAACCTCGGTAAACTCCACCACCCAAACATAACCATGATATATGATGTGGAGAAGTTTAACGATACACACTTTATATTCATGGAGTATGTCAACGGTGTGACCCTCAAGGGCATCATAGCGGAACAACACCGACTTCCTCTGAAGGAAAAGGTAAAGATAATCATCCTGATCGCCAGGGCGCTGCACTATGCCCACCAGAACGGCATCATACACAAGGACATCAAACCGGCCAACATCATGGTAATTGACGACAGCCAGATAAAGATCATGGACTTTGGAATCGCCACTGCCGAAACCAAAACTACCGATAACTCAAGGACATATCTCACCGGCACGCCGCACTACATGTCCCCGGAGCAGCTCTTTGGACAACCCCTCAACCGGCAGACCGATATATACTCGCTCTCCGTCCTGGCATACGAAATATTTACGGGCACAAAGCCCTTCATTGCCGAATCGCTGAAGGCACTGTTTAAGACCGTCCTCAATGACACCCCCACACCGCCGCACGAACTCAACACCGATATCCCGCACGAAATCAGCAGGATCGTCTTGCGCGGTCTGGAAAAAAACAAGGAAGACCGCTATCCCTCAGCCGCCGACATGGCCGATGACCTCGAACTCTTACTGCACGTCATCGAAAAAGAAGAGTGCGCAGACCTCCCCGAACTCACGGACAACGACATGCGGGCACTCATCATATCACTGAAGGACAGCTACACCTTCTTTTGCGACTTCACGCCAAACGAAATCTACCAGATCATGAACATGAGCACGATAGTCTACTTCCCCCGTGGTCAGGTAATTTTCAAAGAGGGCATGGTTGGTCAGAAGATGTACATAGTTGTCAGCGGCAGTGTCACAATATCGAGAAACGTTGCCGGTGCGGAGGAGGCCATCGCCACGCTGGGACAGGGCGCCTGTTTTGGCGAAATGGCCATCCTAGACCAATCCCTGCGGTCGGCCACGGCCACGGCCCAGACCGATTGCACGGCCATTGAGATCAACGAAGTGGTACTCAGAAAGACCAGTGAAAACCTGTGCTTTAAGCTCTACAGGAATCTTTCGTCGGTGATATCCGAGCGACTTCGACAGGTCAATGCCAGGTGTACCGAAATGGAGATACAACTGCGGCGCACCAAGACCCGCCAGATACGCTGTGCCATAGCAACAAGCCTTATGGACACGGGATGCTTTGAAGACATAATCCCTGTGTATGCACAAAAAGAAGGGATCGAGATACACGCACTGTCGGTCTCTTCGGGATTGGCCCTGGAACTTGGCAGGCGTGGGCATGTTGATATGGCCTTTGCCGCTCTCAGTGCCGAAGAGGCCGATGATATGACCAAGTCTGCTTCCTGCGGAGGCGATGGATACAGGTGCTTTGTCCAGGTGCACAAGCTCAGGCAGAACGACCTCATGCTGGTAGGTCACTACACCAATCCGGCGAAAATAGCCCACGGCACCTCACCCCTGGAGGCATTGCAGGCAATAGCGCACTGTAGCTGTCTGTTCATATCGCGCGGGGACCACTCCGGGGTCTATATGCAGGAGATGGCACTGTGGAGGGCGCTGGAGATCGACCCAACCTCACAGCCGTGGTACATCGAAACCAGGCAGCTCATGGCCGATACCCTCAGATTGACCGAAAGCCTCAAGGCTTACACCATCACCGATAAGGCCACTTTTCAACACCTGACCTCCACGGAGGGCATTAAACTGGATGTACTTGCAGAGAGCGGCTTTAGTAACTATAACTATGTCATGGCGGTAAATCCGCTGGTTCATCCATCGGTAAACTACCGTGACAGCGTTGAGTTTATTCGCTGGCTGACCTCCGACCAAGGCAGGGAGGCCTGTGCCAGGCTCACATCCGATACGTCACAGCCACAGCAGCAGTCAGTGCAACCATCCGTTGAGCCTGTCATTGTAGAGGCTGAGGCTGTGGTGTCCACCAATGAGACAACCGGTGAAAATTCCAACGGCGACCATGACTTACACAACGGCAACGGAGGCGGACACCGTAAGGAGACCGAATTTTCACGCTCCGCATATGAGACTGGACACTCACGCCCCGACAGCGGCGACGTACAGGGCAATGGCGATACCCCAACGTTGATCGACACCTCAATGGACATCTGATGAGACACCACCCCTGCCACAAACCGCCCCTTTCTTGTATTGCACGCAATCGAAACGCGCTATATACATAAGGTTTCAATTGCATTGCTGAACTATTATTTTTTTTGCTTTCAGTCCTTGTTTTCGTTGTAGATGGCATCTAAGTCGCCGGCAATCCTTGCAAAGGTCCCAAGGACATCGGGGTCGAAGTGTGCGGGGAGGGTTCTGCCGTCGCCCTTGGTGATTATTTCGACCGCCTTTTTGTGTTCAAATGCGGGCTTATACGGACGCTTCATCACCAGGGCGTCATACTGGTCGCAGATGATGACAATCCGTGCCTCAATCGGTATGGATTCGCCACGTAGTCCGGCGGGATACCCGGAGCCATCCATCCGCTCGTGGTGGCAGAGGGCTATGGACTCGGCCATCTGGATATTGGCGTGAGACGACCCCGAGAGTATGCTGGCCCCTATGGCCGAGTGCGTCTTCATGGTCTCAAACTCCTCCTCCGTGAGCCTCCCCTGCTTTAACAGCACGCTGTCAGGGATGCCGATCTTGCCAATGTCGTGCAGGGGGCTTGCAAACCCGATTGCCTCGATAAACTCCTGTGACATGCCCAACTCCTGTGCCAGCCTCTTTGAGTAGAGGCCTATGCGCACTATATGTTCACCGGTGTCTGAGTCCTTGTGTTCAGCCGCAGAAATCAGACGCTGGAGCAGTTCGTCGGTGAGGTTCTTGATTGCCCGCTTTGTCTCTTTGAGTTCAAAGGTCTTTTTATCGACCGAACTTTCGAGCATTTTCTTGTAGGTCTGTTCCAGCTTTGAGTACCACAGGTAATCCACCGTCTCACTCAGGACCTCCAGCAGGTGTTGTACATCAAGGGGTTTGAGCAAAAAGCTGTGTACGCCAAGATTTATCAACTCCATCAGATAATGCGCCTCGTCATGGGCCGAAATGACGATTATCTTTTGATGCTTGTTGAGCTTCTTGATCCCCCTGACCATCTCTATTCCATTGACATGGGGCATGCGGATGTCGCTGATGACTATGTCAAACAGTCCGGGTCTGTACTTGTCAAGCCCCTCCTGACCATTGGTCGCACACTCAACGGTCTCAAAAAATCTCAGCAAAAACTTCCTCGTATCCTCCCGTATCTGCTTGTCGTCTTCCACGTAAAGGATTCTGATTGCCTTTGCACGCCTCACAAAGTCTTTAAGTGTGTTGGTATCTATCATTTGCTCGCATCCTCCTCAATGTTGTACGGTAATCTGATAGTAAAGCAGGCACCACGTTGCGTGTTTCTTACAGACAGCTCACCTCTGCAATGTTGTTCGATGATCATCTTGGACATGTACAGGCCAAGCCCCGTTCCCGTAGATTCGTCCTTTGTCGTAAAATATGGGTCAAATATCCTGCCAATAATTTCCTCTGCCACCCCTCCGGCGTTATCTTCCACATCCAGCACCGCAAAGCCATTGTCGTCCCTGCACGTGAGGGTAATACCCGGGTCGTGTATCTGTCGTGTAACGAGCACATCCTGGGCATTCTTGAGCACATTTAACAGCACCTGTGTAACCTCGTTTGCGTAGGTGTTAATTGACGTAGCCAGGGAACAGTCAATCCCGACCTTTATTGCGTTGTAGTCCAGGGAGTTTTTTACGATTGCCAGGGCCTGATTAATGATGTCGGTGATACAGACGTTTTCTCTGGTTTTCCTTGGGCTAAAGAACAGTCTGAAGTCATCGATTGTCTTTGAGAGGTACTGTGCCTGGTAATTTATCTTTTTAAGGGATTCATAAAGCTCATCCTTGCTAAAGGTATCAAGGAGCAGGGCTATCTGCATGTCGCCACTGATCGTTGTAATTGAGGACAGGGGTTGTCTCCACTGGTGGGCAATCATGCTCAACATCTCACCCATGGCCGCCAACTTTGACTGTTGTATGAGCATCTGTTCCCCTTGCATTCGTTTAACGATCTCAGTCCTGACCCTCACTTCAAGTGTTTGGTTTAGCATTTGTAGTTCTTGCTGTTTTCGTCTGATTTCCTGTTCGGCCTGCACATTGCGTGTTATATCGGCCACGATCATGAACAAGGTCATCCTGTCATCTATGTTTATCGGACTTGACTTGATGCGCACGTTGCGAAGCTCACCGTTTGCAAGCCTGTGGAGCATGTCGTATATCCTGCTTTCGGAGGGAAGCTCATCATCCGGCGCCTCTGCTATGATATCAGTTATCTTGAGAGTTTTCATCTCATCCAGGGTGTAGCCATAAAAAGCACAAGCCATCGGATTGGCATCCACCACCCTTTTGGTGTCATGGTCTACCAGAAGCATCTTCGCCGGGCTTTTGTTAAACAGGTTGCGATAGCGCTCCTCGCTTATGCTCAGGGACACCTCGCTCCTTTTGAGGTCCCTGAACAGCAGGCTGTAGGGGTTTCTCAGACCGGTTTGTATGATGGCCAGGTATATAAAGTAAAAGGACAGTATCTTCAAAAAATGACCCACAACGTTGGATATCCCATACAAGTGCATGTAAAACGTGAAACTGATCTCGGTACAAATCGTAAACACTAACGATAGTATCAGCATACGCAGGACATATCCATCGAGGTCTCCCCTGTGTTGCAGCAGCATAACCAATGCAAGCACTAAGATGAGGCATATTACATACTCACTTACCACCTTGAACCTCGTCAACCCCACACCATCGATGAAACAGTCCGGGAATACACGCCAGTAAAACACGGACAACAACAACAGCGTAACCGTCAATCCAAATCCAAGAAAGACGACGCCAACGTTGGGTCTTTTCCTGAAAAACACCGGAGCAATAGCCAAAGAAACAGCCTCTGTGTACCGTGCGATAATCCACAACTGAGGTGGCAGGTTGTTATCGTTATACCCATGAATGACCCCCATGCCCTTATAGGAGAGCGCATGCAGAGTATCCACGAAGGCCACAAACAGGTAAGCAATCCCCAGAAAGAGCAGGTAATAATTGGTGGCAAATGACCGTGAGTTCCATGCCAGCGTGAATATCCCAAAGGCTATTACAATGCTGAACAGTTCAGCGAAACTGTGAAATAACAAATAGTTGTAAACGCTTAAAACATAAAATGCGCCCAAAACCAAAATCACGACAAGCGTCTGTCTCATTATGTATTCTATTATGACATAAATGACTGACAATCTGGGTATCCTCTTTAAAAAGCAGGGTAAAAAATTTTTTCACGGTTAAAGGGCATGGATTCCTGCTTTCGCAGGAATGACAGTTACAGGCGTTTTCCAAGTGTGTCATTCCTGGCTTGACCAGGAATCCATGATGCATAAAA
>NZ_JABXWD010000460.1 GCF_019173545.1 Candidatus Magnetobacterium casense
GGACCGATAGCGTGTTTTCGTAGTTCCTCATCCAGCATGGCAGTGCCCAGGGTGATGGCCTGTTTACGTTGCTCAGACTTTATCCAGTGTTTGATGCGGCTGCGTGCCTTGTGCGTGACAACAAAGCCCAACCAGTCACGGCTTGGCGTGTGTGAGGAGGACGTCATAATTTCAACGATGTCGCCATTTTTGAGGTGGTACTTTAACGGCGCTATCTTGCCGTTTATGCGGCAACCAACACACCTGTTGCCAAGTTCGGTGTGGATGGCGTAGGCAAAATCAACGGGTGTCGAACCGGTGGGAAGCTCCTTGATCTCACCTGCGGGCGTCAGCACAAAGACGACGTCCTGGAACACCTCGCCCTTGAACATCTCCAGGAAGTCCTTGGCATCGCTGGAGTCTTTCTGCATGTAGATGAGTTCACGGAGCCAGTTGAAGTACTTGGCGTCTCTGTCGTCTATGGGGCGTTCTTTTTCCTTGTATATCCAGTGAGAGGCGATCCCACGCTCTGCCAGCATGTGCATGTCTTCGGTGCGTATCTGGAACTCGATCCGCTCTCCGTGTGCACCGAGCACTGTTGTGTGCAACGACTGGTACATGTTGACCTTGGGTAGGGCTATATAGTCCTTGAACCTGCCCGGAACCGGTATCCACATCGAGTGTATGATGCCCAGGGTCATGTAGCACTGGTCCTTGGTCTGGGTGATGATCCGAAGGCCCAGGATGTCGTTGACCTCTTCAAAGGGGACTCGATCTTTGACCATCTTCTGGTATATGCCGTAGTAGTTCTTCACCCTGCCACTGACCCGCGCAAATATGCCGTGTTCTCTGAGTTTCGACTCGATGTTGAAGGCCAGCTCCTTTATAAAGCTCTCACGGTCGTGGCGTTTTTCGGCGACCTTACGGGAAATTTCCTCGTAAAGTTCGGGATGGAGGTATTTAAAGCCGAGGTCTTCGAACTCCGCACGCAGCCAGCCGATACCCAGGCGGTTGGCCAACGGGGCATAGATGTCCAGGGTTTCAGCCGATATGCGCTTTTGCTTGTCTGAGGGCATAAATTCGAGGGTTCGCATATTGTGGAGTCTGTCTGCAAACTTTATCAGTATAACGCGGACGTCCTCGGCCATTGCCATGAACATCTTCCGGAAGTTTTCTGCCTGGGTCTCCTCACGGGTTTTAAACTCCATCTGGGTCAACTTGGTCAGGGCGTTGACCATGTACGCAACATCCACGCCAAAGATGTCGCCTATGTCATCGATAGTCGTATCGGTGTCCTCAACGGTGTCGTGCAGGAGGCCGGAGATGATCGTCGGGACATCCAGGTGCATGTCGGCCAGGATGGAGGCAACCGCCAGGGGGTGTCCCACGTAGGGGGTGCCCTCACGCCGCCTCTGGTCGCAGTGTGCCTCGTGCGTGAAGTGATACGCCAGCTTGATAAGCTCCGTATTGGCGTCAGCGTTGTAGGAGACTATCTTGCCTAGTAGTTCGTCTAATGTAATTGTTGCCGCACCTTCCATATATGCTACTATTATACAACTTATCTGCAACTTATGCTATAATGCTATATGAAAATTGACGGCTTAAGACACAATGCGTTGTTTCGTGATGTAACTGAGGCAGAGTTACAGTATATAGATACATATGCCAGGACGTTTTCTCTGGACAAGGACGAAACGGTGTTTACACAGGGCGATGATTCCAACGGCATTTACTTTCTTAACGGCGGACGTATCAGGCTTTCAAAGCTCTACCACGACGGCAGAAAACTCACGCTCGACGTCATCGAGCCTGGGGAGTTCTTTGGCGAGATGGCCTTGGCGGGTGAAAGGCACAGGAGCACTACGGCTGAGGCAACCGAAAGCTCCACGGGCATTGAGATACGCAAGAACGTCTTTGAGGAGTTTCTCAGAAAGCGGCCCGATATTGCCATAAAGCTGATCCAACTGATCGGGGATAAGCGACAGAGTATGGAGAGCCTCCTTGAGGACATGGCCTTTATGGACGTGCAGGGGCGGATAGCATCGTTGTTGATCAAGTACTCCGAAAACGGCCTTGTCAAGATACCGCTGACGCATCAGGAGATAGCCGATATGACCGGCACCAGTCGGGTGTCCGTTACACGCTCGATCATAAAGCTGCGCGATAAGGGTCTGATCGAAACGACCGGCGACAGGATCAGGTTAAGCGACATCGGCAAACTCCGGAAGCTCATCAGTTGGTCAATGTAGCGACGTGGTACCTGCGTACTTGTCGTTGCCCCCTGATGACCTCCGCAGGAGGGCTATGGATGCCCGCGACGTACTCAAGAGTTGCACGTTGTGTCCCAGGCGATGCGGGGTTGACAGGCTTGCCGGGGAATTGGGGCAGTGCAGGACTGGTGTCTTGCCGTTTGTCTCCAGCTATGGGGCGCACTTTGGCGAGGAGGCGCCGTTGGTTGGCCTGCATGGTTCC
>NZ_JABXWD010000461.1 GCF_019173545.1 Candidatus Magnetobacterium casense
GTGGAAAAAGGAGAGGTTGGTAACAAGATGTGGGCGGTGTATCCCAGGGACCTTACGACCGGAACGTTTAAGTTCCGCTCTACGGCCACGGGATGTATGCCTACAGACGGTGACATGAAGTCGGTAGTGAAAAACGGTATAATGAGGGCCGGTATGCCATCTCACTATGACGTGTCGCAAAAGGAAGTGGATGCAGTCGTAGCGTATCTGAAGACCTTCTCCAGCAGGTGGACGGACGAGCAACCCTGTAAGCCTATCAAAGTGAAAAAGCCTGCCTACGTTGGCTCACCTGACTCCATCGCCAAGGGCGAAAAGGTGTACAACGACATGAAGTGCTGGGAGTGTCACGGTAAGGAAGGCAAGGGAGATGGCCCAAAGTCAGCCGAAATAAAGGACGACCAGGGTAAGCCAATCCTACCGTTTAACTTCACCACGGGCGCCCTCAAGAGAGGCTCCACGCCGGAGAACGTCTATGCAACATTTACCACCGGCCTTGATGGTACGGGTATGCCCTCCTACGAAGACTCCCTCAAGGAGGACCAGAGGTGGAATCTGGTGTCCTACACGCTGAAGCTGATGAAAAAGACTAAGTAAATGGCAACAAAACATGTTAGTAAAAATTGAAAAAGGAGCAAACATATGGCCAACATATCACGAAGGAATTTTCTAAAAACCGCCACAGGCGGTGTGATGTTGACTGCGCTGGCCGCCAAGGAGGCCCTCGCACTCAATGCCCTGGAACCGGCCGTTGGAGTAGCTGACCCGCTTTCGCACTACCCAAATCGTGGCTGGGAAAAGGTCTACAGAGATATCTACAAGCCCGACAGCAGTTACGTCTTTATGTGTACCCCCAACTGTACACACAACTGTTACCTGAAGGCATACGTCAAAAACGGCGTCGTCGTCAGGGTCGGACCATCACAGAACTACCACAAGGCCACCGACGTCTACGGCACCAAGGCCTCCCAGAGGTGGGACCCGCGCCACTGTAACAAGGGTATAGCCCTCGTAAGAAGGTTCTATGGCGACAGAAGGGTCAAGGGCGCCATGGTGCGCAAGGGGTTCCTGCAGTGGGTCGAACAAGGCTTCCCGCGCGATGAAAATGGAATGCCCCCTGCCGAAATGTTCAGACGGGGTGAAGACCCATTCGTACAAGTACCATGGGACAAGGCCTATGAGCTGGCAGCAAAGACCTTCACCGAAATAGCCACACGCTACTCCGGCAAGGAGGGTGCCGAACTCTTAAAGCGTCAGGACTACGACGAAGGCATGATCGATAAAATGGGTGGCGCCGGTACAAGGACAATGAAATTCAGAGGCGGTATGCCGGTACTTGGTTCAATAAAACTCTATGGACAGTACAGAAATGCCAACTCGATGGCCCTCCTCGATAAACACGTCAGAAAGGTCAGCGATGACGACGCCAAGGGTAGCATGGGGTTAGACAACTACTCCTGGCACACCGACCTCCCCCCTGGACATCCGATGGTGTGCGGACAGCAGACCATTGACTTTGACCTATCAAACGTCGAGTACTGTAACATCGCCGTATGTTGGGGTATAAACTGGATATCCACAAAGATGCCCGACGGTCACTGGTTGACGGAGGCAAGACTCAAGGGCAAGAAGATAATCGTCATAGCCACGGAATACAGCTCTACTTGCAGCAAGGCCGATGAGATAGTCGTCATCCGCCCCGGTACTGACCCGGCACTGGCACTTGGCATTGCACAGGTACTCATCAAGGAAAATCTCTACGACAAGGGTTTTGTCAAGACCCACACGGACCTTCCCATGCTCGTTCGTATGGACAACGGCAACGTACTCAAGGCAAGAGACATACACGGCAAGGACTACAAGCCCAAGGACCTCAAGTTCATAAAGGTCGTTGATGACGCAAAAGACCTGCCAAAGCCTATCCAGACCAACGTGGGTATGCCCGGTGTAACCAGAAAGATGCGTAACGAGTGGGACGACTTTGTCGTATGGGACACCAAGGCCGGTAAGCCAACCGTGGTTACCCGCGACGACGTCGGTGAGCACTTCACAAAGCTCGGCATAGACCCCGCTCTTGAGGGCGAATTCACGGTACAGATAGACGGTAAAGACGTAAAGGTCCGCCCCGTGTTTGACGTCATAAAGCAGCACTTAAACGATACATGGACACCGGAGAATACCTCAAAGGTAACGTGGGCGCCAAAGTCAGCAATATACAGCCTGGCGCGGCAGTTTGCCAAAAACCCCGAACACGTCCTCTTTGCTGTAGGCATGGGCCCAAACCAGTTCTTTAATGCCGACCAGAAGGACAGGGGTATCTTCCTCGTAGCGGCATTGACCAGGAACGTGGGCTTTTTTGGTGGCAACGTCGGCAGCTACGCCGGTAACTACCGCGCGGCTTACTTCAACGGGATGCCACAGTACATGGCCGAAAACCCGTTCAATA
>NZ_JABXWD010000462.1 GCF_019173545.1 Candidatus Magnetobacterium casense
GTTTTTTCGGGTATCAAAATTGCCTGAATAGAAGAAAGAAAGGGGCGGCTCCGCCCCCCTTCAGAACCCCCTGCAAGGGGGCCAGCCCCCTTGACCCCATTATTTTGTCAATCAAATATCATGCCTGAAAAACCTGCGTCATTTCAGTATAACGCATAAAATTCTCTGATGCGATTGCCCTACCCGTTGACCTCGTGCAAGTTGACTTGCTAAGATAGAGCAGCGGACTCTAAAAAAAAGCAAAGTGTGTTAAAAAGGTTCAATACGTGAGCAATGTCCCTGACAAGGTGAAGGCCCTGCTGAGGTTCTTAAAGAAGGATTGCGGGGTGAGGTTTATCGTGCGACAGATGAGCAGCGATACGGTAGTCCTGATCGTATTTAATCGTGGTCAGGTTGATGCTTCGATGCAGTTGTTGCTGGCTGCCGGTATTTGTGACCCCGATTTTGATATCGATGGTGGCGTGATTGGTTTTTCCGTTGACGGCGTGAGGTTTCACCTGCTGTCAAAGGAGGGCTGCGGCTGATGTTAGGGGCATTGGTGGCACAGTTGGTGCCACGTCTGTTTACACCCCTGAGCTTACCTTTCGGATAGCAACAGCAGAAACCTTATAATATCCGACATTGTTTCCCTCAGTGCCAGAATCTGTTCCTTGATGCCGTCAGAGTTATTTTCGCTAAGATTGTCGGATAACACCAGCAGAAACCTTATAATATCCGACATTGTTTCCCGGACTGCCAGTATCTGTGTCTTGACACTGCCGGAGCTATCCTCGCTGAGATTGTAGGAGACCTTCCGGATAATATTCTCTATGCCGTCAATGGTGCTGCCTATTGTCTGCAAGGAACCGCCAAGGTCATGGGATAAAACGGTCGTTTTTTCGGTTACCGCATCGACCGTACCTGAAAACGCCTCCCTGCTCTGTTGAGACAACTGCTCCAGCTTCACGCCCAGCTCCGAAACAATTGCCATATCGGGGAGTTTGCCCTTGAGCTGCGTCAGTTCGTCGTAGAGACCCCTGATGGCGGTTTCCAGTTTTTCCGTCAGACTGCTTTGAACCTTGTCAATTGAACTGCGGGTCTCCATGGCAGCCTTATCCATTGGCATGTCGGAGAGCCTCTCCCTTAACGCAACAAGCTCGTCATTGAGATTTCTTATTCCCTCTGCCATCCGCTCTGACACGGATGTGTCTATGGAGGTCTGGAGCGTTTGTGTGAACTCCAGCAACCGTTCATCAGAGCGTTGTCTCATGGTGTTGTTTGTATTTGCTATAAAGCTCTCTATTTCGTCAAGCCTGTTGGAGAGTGCATCAAGGGAACCCTTGATATTTTCCGGCCACGTTACCAGGGGCTTGTCTCTGAGGTTGGTGAGGTCTTTGGCAATGCTAACAATGGAGGTCTCCAGCTCTTGCAACCTCCCCTGCACCGCCGCCAATATCGCAGACATGGAGGTGTTCAACGACGACCCAAACGCCGTGGATAAACCATTGAGACCATCCTGGGTCTGTTGCTTTAATATTTTGTTCGTCTTTGCGATAAATGTTTCGATCTCATCAAGTCGCCCTGAGATTAGCTTAAACGAGGCACCCAGGTTGTTAATTTTACCGTCCGGATTGCCGTTGTCGGTACCACCCTCTGCCGGGGACTTGTCCCTCAACTGCCTGACCTCTCCGGCAATGTCCCGCAGACCTGTTTCGAGTTTCTGAACCGTTGACATATATGTCAGTATCCAGTCAGGCGACGTCTGAATCAACCGCGACAAATCCTTGAAACCGGCCTCGGTCTTTTGTTGTACCACGTCGTTGGTCTTTGCTATGAACGTTTCGATCTCATCGAGCCGTCCTGTGACGGTCTTCAACGATGCCTTGAGGGTATCGGCGCCGCTGTCTGCGGAGGGCTTGTCCTTCAACTGCGCAATCTCCCCCGCAATGTTGGCCAGGGTTGAGTCAACCTTCTGAATCATTGGCGCATATGTCAAGCTCAGATCAGGAGGCGTCTGTATCAACTGCGACAATCCTTTGATGGCATCCACGGTCTTTTGCTGTGCCGCGTCGTTGGTCTTTGCTATGAATGTTTCGATCTCATCGAGTCGCCCTGCGATTGCCTTAAACGAGGCGGCAAAGGTGTCAATCTTCTTATCGGCGCCACTGTCTGCTGAGGGCTTGTCCTTCAACTGCGCAATCTCCCCGGCAATATCGGCCAAGGCTGACTCGACCTTCTGAATCATTGGCGCATATGCCGAAGTCAGATCAGGAGGCGTCTGTATCAACTGCGACAATCCTTTGATGGCCTCCCCGGTCTTTTGCTGTGCTGCGTCGTTGGTTTTTGCTATGAACGTTTCGATCTCATCGAGTCGCCCTGAAATCGCCTTAAACGATGCAGCAAGGGTATTAATCTTCTCATCGGCGCCACTGTCTGCTGAGG
>NZ_JABXWD010000463.1 GCF_019173545.1 Candidatus Magnetobacterium casense
GCCATGGCTGCCGCCGGTTTGCCCATGTAATTTGCCACGATATCGTACCGGTCTGTCCCCAGCTCCGTGCGTCCGATATCCTTGATCCGTACCACGGAGCCATCGGGATTGGCACGGATGACAATGGCGGCAAATTCCTCAGGGGTTTTGAGCATATGTTGAACGATGACAGAGGCATTGATGCGCTGACCTTTCACAGCCGGCGTTGTGCCAAACTGACCAGCAGAGACCTCCACGTTGTAAGCCTTTAGCGCCGTAATCACATCTTCCATGGTCAGGTGGTAATCGGTGAGTTTGTCGGTGTTTACCCAGACCCTCATGGCATACTGGGTACCAAAATTTTCCACCTGGCCAACACCCGGCACGCGCGACAGTACCTTCTCCAAACTGGATTGGGCATAGTCCCTCAAGTCGTTGCCGTCCATGCTGCCGTCTTCGGAGACAAGGCCCACAATAATCAGGAAGTTCTTGGTGGATTTACTCACCGTTACGCCTGAGCGCTGGACTACTTCCGGCAGGCCTGCCATGGCAAGTTGCAGCTTGTTCTGCACCTTTGACCATGCGATATCCGGATCGGTGCCAGGCTTAAAGGTCAACTCCAGACGTGAGGCCCCGGATGACGAACTGGTGCCTGAAAGGTAGAGCATGTCGTCCAGGCCTGTCATCTTCTGTTCTATGATCTGAGTGATGGTGTTTTCTACGGTTTCGGCAGAAGCACCGGGATAAAACGAGTCAATGGCAATAGAGGGAGGGGCAAGCGGAGGATACTGTGATATTGGCAGGTTGTGGATTGCCAGGGCACCCAGCACCATAATTATGATGGCGATAACCCAGGCAAATACAGGGCGTTTTAGGAAGAATTTCGATAACATTATGTGCCTCTGTTTGTTTGCTTTTGCGGCTGTGCCTCATGTCCGGAGGCAGGTGGCCCGTGATTGTCTTTATTTTCATCAAATGGTATCACCCTCACTGATGCACCGGGGCGTGCCCTTTGCACGCCTTCCACTATTACCTGCTCCCCGGGGGTAAGGCCGGAGGAGACGAGCCACCTATCACCCATGACCCGGTCCAGGGTAAGCATCCGTTGCTCAACCTTGCCATGGGCATCAACGATCAGTGCAACAGGATTGCCCTTGGGGTCGCGTGAGACGGCCCGCTGGGGGATAAGGATGGCCTGTCTATTTACACCGTCCTGTACCTCTGCCCTGACAAACATGCCAGGCAGGAGGACATATTTAGGATTTGGAAAGACCACCCGTAGTATAACAGAACCGGTTGTAGAATCCACCGATACATCACGGAACTGAAGCCTACCCTTCAATGGATATTTCGTGCCGTCTTCCAATATGAGCGTGACTCTGTTCTGATTGGCTCCATCTTGTTTGATGTGACCCTCCTGTATACTTCGTCTGAGTCGCAGCAGTTGGGCGGTGGATTGGGTCACATCTACATAGATCGGATCAAGCTGCTGGATCACGGCAAGGGCGGCAGGCTGGTTTGCGGTCACCAGTGATCCATCCGTAACGCTGGACCTGCCGATGCGTCCCGACACTGAGGCGGTGATGCTGGTATATCCAAGGTTGATACTGGCCGTCTGAACTAGCGTTTTACAGTATTCAATGTCGGCCTTTACCTGTTGCAAGGAAGCAGCCGCATCGTCATAGTCCTGCCGGCTTACGGCATTGTCGGCGAGCAATTCCTTGTAGCGCTCGACCCTCATACGGATCGATGGCAGATTGGCTTCGGACTTACCAAGTGTGGCCCTGGCGTTGTCCAGCGCCGCCTGAAAGGGGGCTGGATCAATCTGATAGAGTACATCGCCTGCCCTGACGTCTGAACCTTCCGTAAACAGGCGTTTCTGAATGATGCCGCTAACCTGGGGGCGAACCTCTGCCGCAAGATAGGCTGCTGTTCTTCCAGGCAATTCAGTGGTAAGCACTACCACATCAGGTTGTACTGTCACCACCGCCACCTCGGGTGCCTCCATAGGCGGAGGACCTCCTGATCCGGGAGGTTTCCCACAGCCGACTAATATTACCACGCATATAAGGACCACCACGACAAATGTTACATTAATTCTGTAAGTTTTTTGCATGCAACCATCTCCATCATTAATATCTTATGTTACGCAAAAGCATAGCATAAATATGGTAAAATTGTATCTTCTTTATATTTCACGGTAAAGAAAGAAGGAGGACGCTTTGTGGCCGGGGTGCCCCACCCCCTCCGCCCCCTTCAGCCCCCCCCAGCAAGAGGACCAGTCCCCTTATTATAGACTTTGTGTGCGTAATCCTTGTCGGCAACAAAATTATAGAGCGTTTCGATTGCATGCGATACAAAGAAAGAAAGGGGCGGCTCCGCCCCCCTTCAGAACCCCCCGCAAGGGGACCAGTCCCCTTGACCCCGTAAAAATGCCAT
>NZ_JABXWD010000464.1 GCF_019173545.1 Candidatus Magnetobacterium casense
GGATATTTATCGGCACCGGTTGCGGAGAGCCTCAGCACCTGCTGCGGGCCTTTGTCGGCTACGTCGGGGGACACCCCAAGGCGTTCTTTGACACCGAGCTGTTTCAGGTCTGGAGCCTCGGCGTGGCCCCCTATGCCGATGAGAAGTTCAAGGCCAACTTCCGACACAACTCGTTCTTTGTCGGCAACAACACACGCAATGCCGTCAATACCGGCCTGGCCGATTATACGCCCGTGTTTTTGTCCCAAACGCCCAAACTCTTCTACCGGAGGCTCGTCCCCATTGACGTTGCGCTCGTTCAGACCTCCCACATGGACAGACACGGCTTTCTGAGCCTCGGCATAAGCGTCGATATCGTCAAGGCCGCCGTGGAATCGGCCAGACTTGTCATCGCCCAGGTCAACGCCAACATGCCCAGGATACACGGCGACGGTTTCATACACATCAGGGACGTTGACTTTGTCATCCCCGCCGACGAACCCCTCCTACAGTACAAGTCCGATGCCGAGGATGACATCGTGCAGGCAATTGGCAGGTACGTCAGCGCCCTGGTACAAGACGGCGACACCATACAGGTGGGCTACGGCAGCATCCCCAATGCAGTTCTGGTCAACCTCGCCGGTAAAAAACACCTCGGCGTACACACGGAACTCCTCTCCGACGGTCTGGTGCAGCTGATACAACATGGCGTCATAGACAACTCAAAAAAGACCCTCAATCACTACAAGACCGTGGCCTCCTTCTGCATGGGCAGCGACTTGACCTACGAGTTTCTAAACGACAACCCCGTCGTTGAGTTTCGCACCATCGACTACACCAATGACCCAATGGTCATCGCCCGCCACGACAACATGACGGCCATCAACAGCGCCCTGCAAATAGACCTCACCGGTCAGGCATCTGCCGAATCCATCGGGCGGGTGTTCTACAGCGGCATCGGCGGACAGGCAGACTTTATGCGCGGGGCGATCATGGCCAAAAACGGCAAGACCATCCTGACCCTCCAGTCCACGGCACAAGAGGGGCAGATATCGAGGATTGTTCCGTTTCTGAATGAGGGAGCCGGGGTCACGCTCAACCGTGGCGACGTCCACTACGTCGTCACCGAGTACGGAATCGCCTACCTCTACGGGAAAAACATCCGGCAACGTGCCATGGAACTGATTGCCATTGCCCATCCGAACTTCCGGGCACAACTGATCGAAGAGGCCAGGGCGCTCAACATCATCTACCAGGACCAGGTCTACATCCACACGGCCAGGGCGCTGGAACAGGGACAACTTCAGGTGCGCAGGACCACCTCCAAGGGGATTGACGTCCTCCTGCGTCCGGTGCGGATCAGCGATGAGGCACTGTTGAAGGATTTTTTTTACAAACTCTCCGACGAAACCCTATACAGGCGGTTTATATCCGTCCGGAAGGACATGCCGCATGAGCGGTTGCAGAAGTATCTGACGGCGGATTACGTCAGGCGGGTGATTCTCCTTGCCGTACTCCCCCAGGGGATACACTTGGCAGAGACAGGCGAGTTTGTCGTCGGCATGGGCCAGTATGAGGTCAACGGCAACACCCACTTTGCCGAGGTGGCATTCGTCATTAGGGATGATTATCAGGGCAAGGGGATTGGGCGGGTATTGCTGGACCACCTGAGCGTTATAGCCAGGCAACAGGGCCTGCTGGGCTTTACGGCAGAGACGCTCGCACACAACCGCTCAATGATCAGGTTGTTTGAGGGCATGGACTTTGACACGGAAATGCACCCCGATGATGACATGTACGCCATCAGGATGGCATTTAAGCGGTAGCTTGACCTCGCAATTGGTAGGCCTCCATGGCTGCATCATAGATGAGCGCAAAGAACTCCTCATCGCTGAATGGCTTTATGATGTGCCGCTTGATGCCAAGCTCCTTGACCCGTCTCATAAGCGGGCCATCGTTGATTGCACTCAGTGCGACGACAGGCGTGTTGGGTTTTAGCTCCAGGATATTTCGGACCATTTCGAGGCCATCCATTACGGGCATCAGGATGTCGGTTATTACGATGTCTATGTCATGTTTTTTGAACAACGCAAGTCCTTTCTCTCCATTTGAGGCCATGTAAATCCGATCGAACCGACGTTTGAGCACAAGCCTCAGACTCTCCATTATGATAAGCTCGTCCTCAACGCAGAGCACCGTTATCTCTTTCTTTAACAACCCCGTATCTATCTCACAACCCATGATAATATTATAGCACATATCATAAGAATAATAAAATGCCCCCAATTGCCTCGGATGCATAAATTTTTCAGGGGTGTTTTTTTTAGCCCTCACAAATGTTTTAGGAGACCCATTCAAATATAAATCTGCTATATCCCCCAAAAAACAATTACGTAAATTGCTTTTCAGATTAATTTCAGGTATAATAAACATA
>NZ_JABXWD010000465.1 GCF_019173545.1 Candidatus Magnetobacterium casense
AAAGCTTCGATCAGATAGCGGCACTCATCCGGAAAGTAGGATATTACATCGACAAACTTACGGCGAGCATGGGAGAGGCAATGGGCCGCTATGGTCTTCAGCTTTTTAGGAAGATTTCGGGAAAGAGCATCACACATCTGGATAGGAGGACTCAAGCCCAGTTGTCTTTTTTGCAGTACATCCTCCAGGTTTTCACCGGCATGTTTGTTGCCGCTGAAAAACACCGCTATTTTTCGGCCCTCTTTTATCGAGACAATTCCCGTAGTGAATAGCCCTGATCGGTCAGGATCACTCTTATCTGCACCTGTATCTGTACCGTGCTTATCGGCACTGCCTTTCATGAGGGCCAGGATCTTTACCGTCGTGTCGTCATTGTGAAGCACCTCACCCTGGGCCGCTTGTCTGATCAATTCCTCATAGGCAGGATAGATTTTATCGGCTACCGCCTCCACTATCTCCCACTGAGTAGATGCCGGTAAGGGGATACCAAGACTGTTTTGAAGCCCCTCCAGCCGATAGAAGGGAAACCCGCTCCCGTACTTTAACAGAGCAATCATGGCACCACAGGTTTCATCATATTTTTCTTCACCCACCCCTGGTGGTGGCTGTGCACTGAAAACTTCTCCGCACAGATTGCAGCGCAGGCTCTCCAACTCCCATACCCTGGCTGAAAGCGGCGCCGTGCCTGTAACACGCACGATGATTTTGGGTGTTTTGATACGGTATACTTTCCCCTTCAAACATGCAGGGCAACGATCTCCGGATTTCAGGGTTGCATGAGATACAAAGGACTTCTCAGCCCCCGTATAGGTATGAGCACCGTTTCGCCCATGTCCTTTGCGTTTGTTTTTCTGCTCATTGTCTCCACCATGCTCATCACCCTTGCTGTCAGAAGTCTCCTGAAGATTACACACCCTGCCGCCCTGTGCATCTTGAGTGGTTTTACCCAGCACATTCTTTGCACTCTCTGTGCTGGCACCAAATACCATCTGCATAAGACGCTTTACGGATGCGTCTTTTTCCTCTAATGCCTGGCTCAAAAAGATGACCGTCTCGATCATCCCCTCAATGATCAGGTAGTCAGATTCCTCCAAAGACCGCGTTGCCACCCGCTGGCGCAGTGCATTGGCCTGGATGAGATCAAGGTCTATCCGTTTTGGAGGCTTCATTTTTAGAGACTTCATGTTACCGCTGCTCTCTTGGCTGGAACCCACTTTGTGCTTTTGCACAATCTCCTGTTAGATATTAAAATTCAAGTGATTAATAGCATGACATATCTTTGCCCTCTTGTCAATTATGTAATTATGATGCATTTATATACCATCTTTTACGTATATAACACTCAGCGTAAACATCTTATCCAACATAAATACCTCAATGAATGTCTTCGAGTAATTGAATCTGTTTCCACATAGGTGCTACCTGGGCACCCTCCGGATTACCATTCCAGATAAGAAGCTGCAAATCATGAGAGGCCAGTGAACTTACTTTCCTATTCTCATTCCCATTCCCCTTATTGGGCCACCAGCTAAACTTTCCCTTCGACAGCCGCTTACAGCACAGCCAAAACCCCTGCCCATCATACACTAAAACCTTTATAGCCGTCCTTCTGCGATTGCGAAATACAAATACCCACCCTGAAAAGGGATCTGCTCCCATAACCTGCCGACATACCCTTGAGAGACCATCGATCCCTCGGCGAAAATCCACTGCCTCTACCGCTACCAGTATCCTCATCTGGGGGGTGAGCTGGATCATTTATCTCTTCCCCAAAACGCTTTGGCCATCTCCAACGGATTAAAACCGCATCCTTCTCCCTTCATGTGTACCCTCAGTTTGCCTCCCTTCTCATCCTCCATCTCCATTACATATTCACTACCAGATTCCAACTTGCTCATCACATCAGCCTCTGGGCTGCTTACCATATCAGGTCCTGGGCTGCTTACCGCAAGCTCCACAAAATGACACGATCTTCCCGCCTCCGGATACCCATTACCATTATGCTCTTGAACCCTCCTCTTGAGTTGCCTATGGTTCAGACCCAATACCTTACATATATGGCCAATAGAGTAATCTCCGGCCAGACTTACCGCTGCCTCCCATAACTGATCGGGAACTGACCCTCGACACCTCCTGTTTCTACGCCACAATATAAACTGCTCTTGGATTTCCTCTATGGTTGGCTTAACTACTGGTAGGCATTCTTGGTTCATAGATTATCCTCCCTTATCTTATTCTGTTGGATAACCTATGATAATACTTTCTTATCTAATTTTCATGCAGGCTTGCCGCAAGGACACGGGATACCGGAAGATATTCACCAAAAAATGTATGCCAAATTGGGAGTAAATTATTCGAATTTACCGGTAGCCAAAACCATCGCCTAATTTAAAAACTCACGAGAAGTGTGTA
>NZ_JABXWD010000466.1 GCF_019173545.1 Candidatus Magnetobacterium casense
CCTTTTCTTCTACTTGAATTCGTACCTGAAGTTTACGTCGGCGCCCAGACGACCTAACTCGTTTCTTTCGCCTACGAGTGAGATGTTCCGCCTTAACATGTACTGGGCCTTGATCTTGTCGCCCTTGGTGGAGGTGGTTATGAACGACAGATTTAGCTTACCGTTGAGGAATTTCTTGGAGATTATCATCTGCGGCGTGATCGTGGACTTGTCCTCGTCATAGGAGGGGGCCAACTGTATCCTGCTGAGGCCGCCGATCTTTTTCAGCCGCTCCTCGACAAGACTCTGATACCTGGTCGTCAACAGCGTGGACGTCCCGGCCTCGGAGAGGAGATTGACAATGGCCTTCTCCGTCAGCGGCGGAAAAGACGACAACGCTACGTTGGCCTTCGTCAGTTGACCATCCATCACCAGACGGATGCTGTAACCGCTGATCGTGGTTTCGGCCAGGACGTTGATAAAGGGGTTGAACCCCTCCTCACCCGTAAAATCGACGCTGGCGTTGATGAGGTCAAACTCGCTCTTTTGCAGGAGCACCTTTCCACGGTCTGTCTGTATGCGACCGTAGAGCACGGGGTTTGAGGCCGTGCCACGCACCAGGAGGTCTACCTTGAGCATCGATTCGATGACGTTGTTCTCTATGGCTATGTTGTCGTCACCGGTGAGATTGACGTTCAACTCCAGTGTCTTGAACGTGGTCAACCGTGACAACTGCGGCGTGGTGTTGGCAAGGATCATCTCCTGGAGGTAGAGGTTCTTGGTGTACCGGGCCTTGGCGACCTTGATGCTGCCTGAAAGGGTCTGCTTTGCCAGATCGCCGCTGTAGTACAGGTTGCCATCGAGGTACGCCTTGAAGCCATCACTGATGTATATCGGCATGTTTTTGAGATTGCCCTCCAGGTAAAACTTCTTGATGCTGAGGCCGTCAATGTAGGCCACTCCGCTGCCCGATAAGAGGCTGCCTCCAAAGTTTGTATTCAGAGATTGAACGACACATCTTCTGACGTCACAGTACATGTAGGCGTTGATGTCATTAAAGTAGTGTCGGATGTTTGTTATTCCAAGCGTTGCGCCCTTTATGTCTATACCACCAGTCAGTTGCGGACTCTGCCAGTTGCCAACAATGGATACCGCCACATCGGCCTCCCCGTTTAGCCAACTTATCTTGTCCGACATCCCCCGGAACAGATTCAGCCTGGGCTTGCCGGTGATGTTGAGGTTGTACGACTTCCCCGCCACCAGCGAACCGGTGAGATATATGGCGGTCTGCCCCGTTGTCAGCACAAAGGAGTTTACATGCACCTCTCTGCCATCCATGGAGATGTCTATCGGGGCGGTGTTGGAAAATGCCTGCTCATAGGCAGACCCCTCAAACGTTGGCACCAGGAGCCTACCCTTAAGCGTCTGTGCGTTGCCATAGAGGGAGAAACTGCCCAGGGCGGTAAGCCGTAAGTCCTGCGGCAGACGAGGGTCAAACTTCCTGGCCAACGGTGCGTAGTCGGTGCGTTTTATAGTGCCGTCAAGCAACCACGGCATATCCTTGGCAAAGATGCCCACCTTGCCCTTGACACTTATGTTGCCATCGAGCAGTCCACCCTTGAATATCACGCCGTCGCCGGTGAGCCTTGCCTCGGCCACGTTTGGCGACATTGCCTCCTTGCCCCAGGCATTCATCACAAGGGCCGGCTGCCCCAGGGTGCCCTCACCGGAGAACCGGCAATGCAGTACGGGGTCCCCCCAGAGCGTGGATATAGCACCCCTTTGCACGCCACCCTTTTGTGTACGCGGCAACTTCGCATAGGGGATGTCCTTTTCGTTTATGATACAGCTATCGGAGGTGACCTTGTAGCGCAACTGTTGCCAATCGTCGCCATTGACGCCCGTGAGTGAGACCCCGATAGCAGCGCTTACTTCTGAGGCATCCGTCTTAAGGGTCAACTGCGGCATGGTCAACGCCTCATCGTGGTAGACAAACCGGCCGCGTGCAAGACCCACGGGATGATTGGCAACCTCGAGCTTGCTTACGTCAAAGTCTCCGGCGTACTTTAAACTCTCCAGCGGCCCCGATATACTGAATGTCGTATTGAGTTTACCCGACATCTTTTGGCTGGATATCCTCCGGGCATTGATGCCACTTCCCTCGGAGAACCTCTTTGACAGGCCCCCGACATCGGCCCCCCTTACGGCAACATCAAAGGCCATCACCGGCTGATTGAAGTCGAAGATATACTTGGTATCGCTGAAATGCACTGCCCCGGCAAAAGAGGTGTTGCCCGTATACGTCATAGCGGCGCCGTATTTCAGTTCCAGCAACTCACGACTGTAGCGCAGTTGACCTTGTAGTGCGGTAAAGTCAAGGCCCCAGAAGTTGCCCTTATCCAGACTGACGGCGCCGCTGATGAGC
>NZ_JABXWD010000467.1 GCF_019173545.1 Candidatus Magnetobacterium casense
GCAATCTACCGGATCCTGGTTCTCGGTACCAGGTACTACGCACGCAAGAACGGCTTCGAGAAGGCGGTGATCGGGTTGTCGGGTGGTGTTGACTCGAGTGTTGTGGCAGCCATAGCAGTCGACGCTCTTGGCGCTAGAAATGTCATCGGAGTTTCCATGCCTTCCCGCTACTCGTCCCGTGGGAGCCTGTCCGACGCCGAAGCCCTGGCCAGGAACCTAGGCATACACTATAAAGTGATATCTATCGAGAAGCTGTTCACCTTGTACCTGGAGACGCTGGCTGAGCACTTCAAGGGCACACAGCCTGATGTCACCGAGGAGAACATCCAGGCCAGGATCCGAGCAAACATCCTTTTTGCCCTGTCCAACAAGTTCGGATGGCTGGTGCTCGCCTGCGGTAACAAGAGCGAAGCATACACGGGCTATGCCACCCTCTACGGGGACATGGCCGGAGGGCTGGTCCCTCTCAAGGATGTATTCAAAACAACGGTCTATAAGCTGGCACGGTACAGGAACCGGCACGGAGAGAAGGAAGTGATACCGCATTCCGTGCTGATCAAAGCCCCGTCCGCCGAACTGAGTCCCGGTCAAAAGGATACGGATACTCTGCCCCCGTACGATATGCTGGACTCTATCCTGAAAGCCTATGTAGATGATCACTTAACGATTGACCAAATTGTTGCCATAGGCTTCGGCCAAGACATGGTTATGAGAGTGGCTTCCCTGGTAGCCAAGAGTGCATTCAAGCGATCCCAATCTGCTCCTGGCATCATGCTAACCCGCAGAGGAGACACACCATGAATAGTAGGCAATTAGTACACTGGGGACTGTCCTCGCTGTCCGCTGCGGTGAAAGCGGAGAGAAATTCAGGGTTACCCGTCCACCTGACTGTGGAACCGACCAACATATGCAACCTACACTGCCCGGTATGTGAAACAGGGGCAGGGATACTGGGCAGACCCAAGGGGTACATGTCCCTGGATAACTTCAAGAAGATACTGGACTCGGTGGGCGACCAAGTCAACACGATGCTGTTCTACGGCATGGGAGAGTCATTTTTGAACAGGGACGCTTACGACATGATAAGGTACGCCACAGGAAAAGGGATATACGTGTCCGCCTGCACCAACGGAGAGATCCTGGACATAGACAAGCTGGTAGGGAGCGGACTATCGGAAATCAGCTTCCAGATAAGCGGCCTGTCACAGGAGACGCATGCACAGTACCGCGTGGGTGGAAACCTGAGCAAGACCCTAGCGAACCTGTCCGCAGCAATAGAAGCGAAAGCCAAAGGACGGATGAGCACAAAGGTACAGGTCGGATTCATCGTGATGAAGCATAACGAGCATGAGATCAAGCAGGTGACCAACCTCAAAAAGCTAGGAGCCGACGAGGTGCTGATCATCGCTCCCTGTGTAAGGACCGTGGAGCAGGGAAAGAAGTTCATGCCCGCAGAGGATAAGTACTGGTACTACGACCGGGAAGCCTTCTCACGGGAAGTCCTCGTCCCTCGCAAGGTACCGCACAACCGGTGCTGGTGGATCTACTACAGCACTGTAGTCTGGTGGGATGGTGACGTCGTGCCGTGCTGCAGGGACGCGCGGGGCGAACACGTTATGGGGAACGTCCTCAACCAGCCGTTCGCGGATATATGGAATGGAGAACGGTACCGTGAATTCAGGCTCGCCGTAAGCAGGGTACAGGGACTCATGCTGTTGTGTAAGTTGTGCTCAGGATACGGGATACCGAGGTTATACTGATGGACGACATAGTGACGGGCACCGACTTTATCAGCACCAGGCAAAGGGTCAACGAGTCATACGGCTCGTTTGACTATGACTCGTGGGTGATGAACGTCATCAAGCCCGAACAGGGAGACGATGCCCTGGACCTGGGTTGTGGCACAGGCAAGCACGCACGCACGCTATCCCGCCTCGTGGGCACCGGAACAGTGGTGGGTGTAGACAAATCACCAAAAAGTGTTGCGGTCGCACGTAGCCTTTGCGGAACAGAAAAGCTGTACAACGTCCAAATAGTGGCGTGCGGTGTTGACATGGTGCCCCGCTTGCTGGACGACCGCAAGTTCGACATTATCCTTGCTTCATACTCAATATACTACTCCGCGGACCAGGTAAGCCTCATGAGAAGACTGGCCCATCTTCTGGAACCGTTTGGCCGTTTATTCGTCACGGGGAACGATAAAGGGAACAACCGCGAACTGGTCAATTTCATCAACAACCTGTCCCCGGCAATACCCGCCCCTGTCTACAGACCTTTCGTGACCGCACGCGAGATTGAGTGCGCCGGGTCGTCATACCGATGCTACACCGTCTATCACAAGACCAACAAGGTAGCTTTCCCCTCGTGCATGGAGATCACTGAATACTGGAGAGCGTCCAGCC
>NZ_JABXWD010000468.1 GCF_019173545.1 Candidatus Magnetobacterium casense
AATGACAAACTTGGAAAAAGCCTGTAACTGTCATTCCTGCGAAAGCAGGAATCCATGCCTTTAAACCATGAAATTAATTTTACCATGCTTTTTAAAGAGGATACGTATCAGCAATCATCTCCCTTACTGACCGACTGTCCTCAGCGTATAAGACCCTCATGCACTTTGAATGCTTAAGTAGCGCAGCTTTAATAGCACCTATATCCATAATATAATCCTCCCGCCTTTTTCGTAAAGCCTTACCGCTATCATATTTTCTTATTTTCCCATAAACGGTGGGTAAAGATCAAGGTTCAGTAAATGCTTGACAATAAACCTGCGCCTGAGTTATCATAGGGGCATATTTATGAACTTAGTGGTATATTACTTAAGGATAGTTGATGAAAAACCTGAAACAGAAGATAGATATGCTGAAAGTAGTGTCGCACCCTGTACGGATCAGGATACTTATGCAGCTTGCCAAAGGGGGAAGATGCGTAAGCGATCTTGAAAAGTTCCTCGATGTAAGCCAGCCAAACCTCTCCCAACACCTCGCCATACTCAGAGACCACCGTGTAATCGATTACTACCCCGATGGTAAGCTGAGGCGTTATTTCATCGTAGAACCGATGATCTATAAACTGCTTGAAATGCTCTTTTCGGGTGCCACCGTCACCCCTGTTTTATAGTACCGGATTGCCGTGCAAATTCAACATTGCATAAAACTTATCTTTTATGTCCCTTGTGCAATGTGCTTTATGATATAATATATATATGTCGAACTCAGTAGATCAGGGCAAGGCCTTAAAGCCGGAGGTTATGCCCAAATGGGCACGGGAAATCATAAGGTTTATGCCTGTCAAGCCGCAGTTCATGCTCTGGGGCAATGTCTACGACGTATACCCCATTGAGCTTAAAGATGGCGCCATCACTACACTCAGGGTTACTGACTACATAAGGACAATTCTCAGGGAAAACGACTACAACCTGATCCTCGCTTACGAACCCCTGTACGGCGTCAGGCTCCTGGAGGGCGATCCGGAGGTCTTCAGAAAGATCACCCGGGAGCAGATAAAGGGCGATGCACCGCTGATTGCCACCCCCGTGAGGATGGCCGAAATTGCAGAGATGTTGAGCGCCTCAAAGGAGACCGGTAGCGCCATCATACTAAACTTTGCCTCAAGGATCGCCGACATAGCCCCCAATGACATGCAGGAGTTCTCTTACAGGATGTTCAGACTCTCCCAAAGGGCAACACCCGTCATATCAGGGCAATCTCAGCATCCAAAGTTCAACCTCGTCATCTGGGTGCTCGACAAGGAAAACGACATCCCACCCTGGTACACTATCGACAATGCCCGCATAAGGATGTTGAACATCCCCAGGCCCGATTATTTCCTCCGAAAGACCGTCATAGACACCCTGGCACGAGCCATCGATGGCTTTAAGGAGGCCGATGCGCTGAAACAACAGGAGGGGATATCAACCTTTATCGACCAGACCAGTGGCCTCTTTGCATCCGAAATCGTGGCTATCGTTGCACTGGCCAGGCGACAACAACTGCGCTTTGCACAGATCGGTGACGCCATCAAGGCATACAAGCTCGGTATCGTGGAAAACCCCTGGTCCAGACTCGACATGCAAAAGATAGCAACCTCCAGCGCCACGCTGCTTGAGCGCGTCAAGGGGCAAGACGAGGCCGTCCAACGCTCATGCGACATCATCAGACGGGCCGTGTTCAACCTCTCCGGATGCCAGTACTCTCGACACTCGCAACGACCAAAGGGGGCACTCTTCTTTGCCGGTCCCACCGGCGTTGGAAAGACCGAGCTGGCAAAGGCCATCACTGCACTGCTCTTTGGCTCAGAGACCAGCTACCTGCGCTTTGACATGAGCGAGTACGCCAGGGAACATTCCGATCAGAGGCTCGTGGGGTCACCGCCGGGGTACGTCGGATACGACGTCGGAGGACAACTGACAAACGCTATTAAAAACAACCCCTTCTGCGTCATCCTCTTTGACGAAATCGAAAAGGCGCATCCAAAGATTCTCGATATCTTCCTCCAAATCCTCGATGACGGCAGACTGACCTCAGGGCGGGGTGAGACGGTGTACTTTTCAGAGAGCCTCATCATATTTACAAGCAATCTGGGCATCTACGAAACCTCAGAAACCGCTCAGAGGCTCCAGCGCGTAAGTGCCGATATGCCATACGAGGACATAAATACTCAGATACGTCAGGCCATCGGCGACTTCTTTACGTATACCATCGGAAGACCGGAGATACTCAACCGGATTGGTGACAACATCGTCGTATTTGACTTCATAAGGGCGGGGGCGGCACCCCTGATACTGGACAAGATGCTGCAAAACGTCCTAGACAAGATAAAGGATTCCTACGATATCGACGTTACGCTG
>NZ_JABXWD010000469.1 GCF_019173545.1 Candidatus Magnetobacterium casense
TGCCAGACCGAAGTCCGTTACCTTTGCGGTTCCATCTGCGGTAAGCATTACGTTTGCCGGTTTTACATCCCTGTGGACGAGACCTTTTTCGTGCGAGTACTGAAGACCCAACTCCTATCCTTCCCTCGATGCCGCCGCAGATTGCCGCCTTGCTGCAAAGTTGTTTTAATCATGACCCGGAACAGCGGCCCGATAGTATGGAGGCAGTCGCAGACCGGTTAATCGGGATATTTCAGGAAATAACCGCTAATCCCTATCATCGGGCAATACCGCTGGCAAGCATGGCAACTGCCGACAGCTTAAACAACAGGGCGGTCTCGCTCCTTGACCTGGGAAGAGACAAAGAGGCTGAAAAACTCTGGAAAGAGGCCATACGAATTCAGCCGCATCATCCTCAATCGACATACAATTACGGCATTATTAATTGGCGCAACTCCAAGATAACCGACGACATCCTCGTCAGAGAACTTGAAGAGGTTCAGCGCTCTCACAAAGACGACTGGACGGCGGAGTATCTGCTTGCCCTCGTACATATAGAAAGGGACGACTGTGTGTCGGCCATTAAGTACCTCGAGCATATTATTGATGCATACGGCGTGATAGAGGAGGTTCAGACATCACTGATACTGGCTCGTGGAGAGCTCCTGAACTCACGAAGGCTGCTGAGGAGTTTCAATGGTCATACCGAGGCCGTCACCTCCGTGGGGTTAAGCCACGACGGACGCCTTGCCCTCTCGGGAAGTATGGACAAGACCGTCAAGCTCTGGGACACGGCAACGGGGCAGTGCCTCAAGACCCTGATAGGGCATTCCGGGGGTGTAACGGCGGTTTACATTACCAGTGACGCCAGATTTGCCATATCGGGCTGCCTCGATAAGTCCGTTCGGGTGTGGAATATATCTTCCGGAACTACCGTATACAATTTCAGGGGGCACACGGGCGAAGTAACCTCCGTATATCTCAGTCCGGACGGTAAATATCCAGTTTCCGGAAGTGCCGATGAGACAGTAAAACTATGGGATATCAAATCCGGCAACTACTTTCGCTCCTTTTCAGGCCACCGGGGCAGCATTACATCTGTGGCCATTACCAGCGACGGACAGCGCGTAGTTTCGGCCAGCCTGGACGGCACCGCAAGGATATGGGAGGTCTTGTCTCTGAGGTGTTTACATATTTTCAAAGGACACACGGCTGCAATCAACTCCATTTGTCTGAGCAAGGACGCCAATTATCTGGTCACAGCCGCTGCAGACAAGACCCTAAGGCTGTGGAATTTCCATACTCGCCAGTACCAAAGGACAATCCCGGGACATGCAGAACCAGTACTGTCAGTTGACCTGAACTCCAACTCCCGGTATGCCATCTCAGGCGGCCAGGACAAGACCGTACGACTGTGGGACTTAAACTCCAGGCGCTGCCTGCGCACATTCGAGGGACATCAGGCACCGGTTAGTTCAGTTTGCATGTCGGCAAATGGGAAATTCTTTGTCTCCAACGGCCAGGACAACGACGTACTTTTTTGGGAGCTTCAGACTGAGAAGGAGGTCTATCGGGCCCCCATGCTGCTGTCCCAGGTGTTAAAGAGCGAAACGGCCTTCTCGGCGATGGCGGCATATGGCCGTGAACTTTTGATGGCCAGACAATCGCTGCAATTAGGGGATTCCGTGAAGGCGGCCGGACATGTACGTAAGGCGCGCTCCCAAAAGGGTTATAGCAGGGCAGTTGAGGCACTGGACATATGGATGCAGCTTTATAGCGTATTCCCGCATAAGGAGCTTTCAGGCGGATGGGAGGTCTTTACGCTAAAGGGGCACGAGGCCGCGGTAACCTCTGTCTGCATCGACGACGACAATCGTTTTATCCTCTCTGGCAGCATGGATAAAACCCTCCGGTTGTGGGAAATCGACTCAGACAACCCGGAAGTGGTATTTAAAGGACACTTCGACGGGGTAAAATCCGTTTACCTGAGCCCCGACGGCAGATATGCCCTGTCTGGCGGTCTCGACAGGACAGTACGCCTGTGGGAGATACCCAAGGGACGTCTGCTGAAGACACTCAAAGGGCACTCCGCCGCTGTTAATGCCGTTTGCTTGACATCGGACGGCAAACTGGCCGTCTCTGGAAGCGATGACAAGACTGTCAAGGTGTGGGACTTGTCCTCAGGCAGCTGTATAAAGACCTTTACCAAGCACTCGGCCCCTGTGCGCGCCTTAGCTCTCAGTCTTGATAACAGGTTGTTGTTATCCGCGGGCGCAGATGATTTGATAAATCAGACAGAGATGACCATGGTGGACTTTCTCGGCCTTTTGGGCTCCTTCAGCGGCCACAATGCCCCTGTTAATTCCGTTTCGATAAGTTTAAACGGACGCTATGCCGTGTCGGGAGGCGATGATA
>NZ_JABXWD010000047.1 GCF_019173545.1 Candidatus Magnetobacterium casense
TACACGCCACCACTACAAAGCTGCCAATCAGCTTTGCACTCATCCGTAAGTTGTTAAACCAGTTCATTGCTTGCTCCTCCTGTTTATTTGTATTAATTCTGTAATCATTTCCTTACCTGTATTCCGACAAATAAAAGTACAACCCCACATTCTATCTATACTCTATACTCTGACAGAGTTTAATGTATCGGAATCTGTTTTGTCAAGTATTTTTTTAGGTTTATTGACAAGATTTCCGTGCTAATGTTATTATTAATATTATAGCTGCATTTGGAGGTTAAGCGATGATAATCGGACACATCAAGACTACGGCAGATGTTGAAGTGGAGGAGGAAATGCCGCCGGAGGAGAAGATAAGCAACGCATTGATTGAGGCAGTAAGGCAAAGCGAAGGAGATATTAAGGCAGGACGTTATGTTACCCTGAAAACAGCAGAAGAACGCAGAACACTGTTTAGAAGCATTTGGGCTGAAGGCGGCAAATAATTGTATAAAGCGGATGTATCCGAGAGGTTTTTGAAGGACTTAAAGAGAATAAAGACAAAGTTTAATCTGCAAGAGAGGTTGGAAGAAAAAATAGAGAAGATATTGGAAAATCCTTACCACTACAAACCACTTAGAAACGCACTCAAGAGTAAGAGGAGGTCTCATATAGGGAGCTATGTATTGATATTTGAAATACGCCAGGAAGAACACACTGTAGTTTTTCACTCGTTTCAACATCATAATGAAGCGTATAAAAGCGATATCCTTAGATAATAGTTAGATAATAGATAGAGTATATTTTATTCTTTCCCTTGCCGCAGTAGTTGTAGATTCTGCCGTGCCAGCGAAAAGCCGGGGTCAATATCAAGGGCTGCCGTGTACCGGGAAGCGGCCTCGTTGAAACGCCCCTGCTTGAAATAAACGTTGCCGAGGTTGTTGAGAGCCATCGGATAATCAGGCTTAAACTGCAGGGCAACCTTGAACTCGGAAATGGCCTCCTCATAACGCCCCTGAGCGTCGTAGACCTTGCCGATATTGTTATGCACCTGTGCAGAGTTTGGGGCAAGCCTCAGGGCGATGACGTACTGCGCTATGGCCTCATCGGGCCGCCCCTGCTGGTCATAGACAACGCCAAGGTTATTGTAGGCATCGGCATAACCGGGGCTTAATCCGATAGCGGTCTGGTATGCCGCGATGGCCTCCTCTTGTCTTCCCGCTGCGGCATAGACGCTGCCGAGGTTAAAGAGCGTTTCGGCGTAGTTGGGATCGATAGCCAGTGCGGATTGGTACTGCCTGATGGCGTCATCGAACCTGCCCGCCCTCATGTAGAGGCTGCCGAGGCTGTTGTGGGGACGCACCTTGCCGGGGCTCTTGCGGGTGGTGTCTTCCCACAGGCGGATTGCGTCCTGCCAGATGTAGTTTCTCTTGTAGGTCGCAACGGACAGCGATATCACAATCGCACACGTCAGAAGAATTGTAGCAGTGCTTTTTGTTTTACCGATAAACCTTTCCGTTGCAATCACGGATACCGTTGTAAAGGCAGCGATAAATCCCACTGAGGGCAGATACAGCCTGTGCTCAAAGATGACATCCCTTATGGGGATGATGCTTGACTCTACCGAAAGTGTTACAAAAAACCATATTATTCCAAAAGATACCAACCTGACCCTGCGGCCATTATGCGTCTTGTCTGTGGCCCAACGGCGATACAGGTATATGCCTAGGGCAAACAGCGACAGCACAAACACGGCAGAGACACAGACCTCCGGTGCAAAGAATGTTTCGTAAACGGGGTAATCGTAGTCAATGTTCTGGTTGACGGGCAGCAGCAACAGGCGTGTGTAGGTCACAAGCACCCTGCTCTGCGTGATCAGGTATTGCCACCTTGATATAGCCGTACTGCCTGCCACCTTCATGGCTGCGTCAATCCTGGTTAAGTCCGATGTTGAGTCAAAGCCTCCTACATGCGACATTGGTATGACCAGCAGTGTAAGGGCAAAGGGGGCAAGGCAGGCAAGTCTTGTGCGCATACTGCCCTTAAGGAAGAAGAACTCATAAAGTGTTATAACTACGGGTAAAGTGAAGGCTATTTCCTTTGTCTTCATGGCCGCCAACGCCGACAGGACTGACAAGATGTATGTCGCATACCGTGTGAGGTCTGATTGCGTAAGCCTTGATCTTATGTACAGCGCCAGGGCAAGGAGGTAAAACAGGGTCGCCAGCGACGCAAACCTCTGGATGACGTATGTAACCGCCTGTGTCTGCACCGGGTGGGAGACAAAGACAAGGGCACACAGCAGGGCTATGGAGCTACGGCGTGGGTCTGTTGTTGCGTGGCAGGGGGGGGGAAGTGTCAGCAGTATCAGCCAGTACACGAGCAGGGCGTTGGTGATGTGGACAGTGATGTTGAACAGGTGATAGCCCGTTACGTCAAGCCCCCCAAGTTTGTAGTTCACGGCAAGGGTGAGATAACCAAACCGCCTGGACATGAAAAACGTCTTAGTCTCTCTGTCCACACCGCTACTTTCAACGGCGTGGGGGTCGGTAAAATAGTGCAGACTTTTAATCAGCGGATTTTCGACAATATTG
The DNA here is from genome assembly GCF_019173545.1 of Candidatus Magnetobacterium casense. GTDB lineage: Bacteria > Nitrospirota > Thermodesulfovibrionia > Thermodesulfovibrionales > Magnetobacteriaceae > Magnetobacterium > Magnetobacterium cryptolimnobacter. The sequence goes on from NZ_JABXWD010000047.1 coordinate 2,574, forward strand.
GGTGTATCGTCAAAAACAAACTGTCCCTCCAGCGTATTGGAATACGCCAGGGCGGCAACGGGCACTATGAGCAACAGGGCAATAACCGGCCTGTGGATAAACGACTCGAAAGAAGCGTAACGACTCTGCCCTCCGGGGCGCTTACGAGCGAAAAACGAAATACACCGCCCCCGACAGACACAGTGCAGCCCACAGGTAGTCCAGCTTCACAGGCTGCCCCATGTAAAATACGGCAAATGGTACAAACACGCTCAACGTAATGACCTCCTGCAGTATCTTCAGACGTGGCAGGGTCATGACATCAAAGCCGATCCGGTTTGCCGGCACCTGGATCAGGTACTCAAACAGGGCAATGCCCCAACTGATCAGGGCCGCAACGTACCACGGTCTGCCCTGCAGGTGCTTGAGGTGACTGTACCAGGCAAACGTCATAAACACGTTAGATAGTATCAGCAACATGGCACACTGAACTATAACGTGTTGTGTACCACCGGGTTCTACTTTAAAAGACATAAGTAACCGAGCATAAGTAACTATAACGTAATTCACACAATTAAAGAAAGAAAGGGGCGGCTCCGCCCCCCTTCAGAACCCCCCGCAAGGGGACCAGTCCCCTTGACCCCATAAGGCTGGTGATGTTATACATGTTTATGCTCCCTTACTTATCTCCTTATCGTTCAAACTATGATTTATCATGGCTACCCATTTTGTATCATACCCCATCATTGTCAGTTCATCTATAATGGACTTCTCTACATCTTACCATTTTCAAGCAGATAAGGACTAAGCCGCCCCCTTTCTTTTTTTCCCCGTCCAAAAATGGGCTTGCCATGCAGATTAAGATAGCCTTTGAAAATACTGCGGCAGTCGTGCTATAATACTAACGTTCTTTATGCTTACTGGATTGTTTATAAAAAACTTTGCTATAATCCGCAGCGCCAGAATAGAGCTGGGCCGTGGATTGAGCGTGCTGACTGGCGAGACCGGCTCAGGGAAGTCGATCATCGTTGATGCGCTGGGACTGATCCTCGGACAGCGGGGACAGGTCAGCTTCATCAAGGCCGGCACCAAGGAAACCACCGTGGAGGCCACCTTCGACGTGGACGACAACCCCGTCACACAACGACTGAGCATCACACTGGAAAGCGGCCTGATCCTGCGCAGACATCTCTCCACCGCAGGCAAAAACCGTGTCTACGTCAACGAAAACTCCGTCAGCATACAGACCCTTGCCGAGGTCGGATCGTACCTCGTTGACGTCCACAGCCAGCATGAACACCAGAGCCTGCTCCTGCGCGAACGACAACTGGCAGTCGTGGACTCCTTTGGCAAGGTCGGAGACGATGTAAAACGTTATGCTGAAACCCTTAAGCGATACAACGAACTGGTCGAGGCGCGGGCAAACCTCAACACCAACATCAAGGAGCGCAACCAGAGGATTGACCTGTTGCGGTTTCAGATAAAGGAGATAGAGGCCGCCGACATCAGGGAAAACGAAAAAAATACGCTGACCCGTGAACTGGGTATGCTGTCAAACCTCCACGTCATCAAGGAGTTGAGCGAGGATAGCTACATGCTGGCAAACTCCAAGGAGGACTCCATAGTTGACCAGGTGCAACGCCTGTGCGAATATCTGACGCAGTTGACACGCTACGACGAAAGCACCGACGAAATGCTGAAGATGGCAACGGAGGTGCAGTCCTACGTATCGGAGCTGTCGTTGATCCTGAGACGCTACAAGGACAACATCGACTACACACCGGAACGCCTGGAGGAGGTTGAGGAGCGGATCGACCTGATCAAGAAGCTCGAAAAAAAGTACGGCGAAGGCGCCGATACGATAAACAAGTACAGAGATGATGCACAGCATGAGCTTGAGGGCCTGCTAGCGGTGGATGAGAAGCTCGATGCCCTGGATGCCGAAATAGTCGGTCTCAAGGTCAGCCTCAACGACCAGGCCATTGCCATCTCCGCCATACGTGCCGAGACAATCGTTCGGTTGCAGGAGGACATAAACGCCTCTCTGCGGGAGTTGTCGTTTCCCCGGGCCGCCTTTGAGATACGCCAGACGGTAAACAGGGCGCCGGATGAATCGCTGCGTTTTATGGGCAATGGCGTAGACCTTGTCGAGTTTATGTTCTGTGCAAATCCCGGTGAACCCCTCAGACCGCTTAACAAGGTTGCTTCCGGCGGAGAGCTGTCACGACTCATGCTTGCGCTGAAGGCCTGCCTGGCCGATGTTGATGACATTCCGGTGCTGGTCTTTGACGAGGTGGATGCCGGCATAGGTGGTGAGACGGCTGAGACCGTCGGGGAGAAGTTAAAGGCCCTCTCCCGCAAACATCAGGTGTTGTGCATCACGCACCTGCCACAGATAGCGTGCAGGGCCGACAGACACATACGCGTATCAAAGAAGGTGATCGGCGACGGGGCCGATGCAAAGGTCGAAATCAAGGTCGAAAAGCTCTCCGAGGACGAAAGACAGAAGGAGCTTGCCCGTATGCTCAGTGGAGGCGTCACGGATATTTCGCTCAAACATGCACGACAGTTGTTGCAGAAACACAAGGGCAAGTAAGATGGCAATGCGTATTGAGCCATGAGGGGAAGGGTTGAGATCAGCCCTGAGTTGTGTAAGGGGTGTGAGTTTTGTATCGTTGCATGTCCCCAGGGGATCATTGTGTTGAGTGAGCGGTTTAATTCGATGGGTTATTTTCCTGCGGTTGTAACGGACATGGACAGATGCACGGGTTGTACGCTGTGTGCGCAGATGTGTCCGGAGTTGGCCATAGAGGTCTGGCGGCAAGAGGGGTGATGAGGGCAATGGAGGGCGGATGGTAAGCGGGATATTCAGGGCAATAGGGCATGCGTTTTTGGCATTGGTGCGTAACATCGGACGGATGGGTGTGTTTTTGGCCGATGTCGCATACTATAGCGTGGTGCCGCCATACAGGTGGAGGCTGGTAGTTCAGCAGGTCTGGTTTTTGGGATATAAGTCGCTGACGGTTATTTTTATGACGGGGGCATTTGCGGGGATGGTGTTGGCGCTTCAGTTGTTTCATACGTTGAGTAAGTTTGGGGCGGTGTCTTTGCTTGGTCCCGGGATAGCGTTGAGTCTGGTGCGTGAGTTGGGGCCTGTGTTTGCCGCCCTGATGGTGACCGGACGTGCGGGGTCTGCGTTGACGGCGGAGCTTGGCATCATGCGCATATCGGAGCAGATCGATTGCCTGTACGTGATGGCCTTGAATCCGTATAAGTACGTCGTGGTGCCGAACTTTATAGCGGCGTTGATAGCCTTTCCGCTTTTGACGGCCATCTTTGATGTCGTTGGTATCTTTGGTGGTTATCTGGTGGGGGTTGAACTCTTGGGGATTGGTTCGGGGGAGTATTTTGACGGCATGAGAAATCACGTGGGTATGGATGATATCATGATAGGGTTTTACAAGTCGCTTGCCTTTGCGGTGATAGTGACGTGGGTGTGTTGTTACAAGGGGTTTTACGTGGGCTATGGCAATTCCGGTCACGGGGCCAGGGCGGTCAGCAGGGCCACGACGGATGCGGTCGTGCAGTCTTCCGTGCTGGTGCTCGTGTGGGACTATATACTGGGATCGTTTTTCATATAAATTAATGATTACAATCAGTAATGTTCATAAGACATTTGACGGTCAGCACGTGCTAAGGGGTGTAGACCTCAGCATTAACGAAGGCGAACTTATCGCCATCATAGGCAAGAGTGGCGGTGGCAAGAGCGTTCTGCTCAAGAACATCATCGGGTTGCAGAAACCCGACAGCGGCAGCATCTCCTTTGACGGAGTTGATATAACCAGTATCGATCTCCGGCAGTTGAACAAGGTGCGTGAGCGTTTTGGGGTATTGTTTCAGAGTGGGGCGTTGTTTGATTCCATGACGGTGTATAATAACATAGCGTTTCCGTTGCGTGAGCGTTACAAGCTACACGAGTCTGAGATCAGGGAACGTGTCACAGGCGCCCTTGGTGAGGTTGGTCTCATGGATGTGGACAACAAGTATCCCGCCGAGTTAAGCGGTGGGATGAAAAAGCGTGCCGCTCTTGCACGTGCGCTTGTTACGAAGCCGCAGGTCGTCTTTTTCGACGAACCAACAACGGGCCTTGATCCCGTTCTGAAGGACTCGATCCACCGGCTTATAAAGCAGTGTCACACAAACATCGGCTTTACGGGTATAATCATAAGTCACGAGATACCGGACATCTTTTCCGTAGCCGACCGGGTGGCGATGCTCCACGAAGGCGTGATCGTCCAGGATGGCAGCCCGACGGATATCATCAACTCGCAGTTGCCATCGGTAAGGGAGTTCGTCCATGCAGGCAGCTACTAAGAAGGAAAGAAAGGGGCGGCTCGCCCCTCGCTGACCCCTTGACCCCATCATAGCGCTACGTAGTATGACTATAGATGAGCATACAGTAAACGAGATAGTCAGGCGGATTCTGACTGTTGCATCTCCCGGTAAGGTAATCCTCTTTGGTTCGGCTGCAACAGGCGGTATGACCAGCCACAGCGACATAGACCTCCTTGTTGTCGAGGCTGACCTTGACAACAGGCGTCAGGAGTATGTCCACATCCGCCGGGCACTCCGTGGCATGGGGTATCCCTTTGACATCTTCTTTATTTCCGCTGAGTGGTTTGAGCAGAGCAAGGATGTCATTGGAGGTATCGCCTATCCAGCCAACAAGCATGGCAAGGTAATCTATGAAGCCACCTGATGAGGTCAAAAAGAAACTAGTCAGGCAATGGTTGCGTAAAGCGGATTCCGACATGGGATTGGTTGAGTATTTGAATAGCAGCGGCACATCTTTTCACAATGCCATTGTTTTCCATTGCCAGCAGGCAACCGAAAAATACCTCAAGGCCTTCCTCACTTTGCATCAGATAAAATTCCCAAAGACGCATGACCTTGAGGAGCTTCTTGATATAGTTGAAACAGTCAATGAAGCTCTTTCTGAATCTTTGCGTGACGCTATTATCCTTACACCATACGGGGTTGAACTGCGTTATCCAGGTGACTACCCTGATGCAACGTTTGAAGAAACACAAGAGGCGATAGAGCTAACCCGCAAGGTTCGCAATGCCATTGTGAACCATACAGATAAAGCCCTATAATTAAGACCTGATCGTCCAGGATGGCAGCCCGGCGGATATCATCAACTCGCAATTGCCATCGGTAAGGGAGTTCGTCCATGCAGGCAGCTACTAAGCAAGAGGGCATAAGTAACTATAACAAGCAGGAAGGGGTCAAGGGGGCTGGCCCCCTTGCGGGGTGGGTCTGAGGGAGGGGCGGAGCCGCCTCCCTTTTTTCTTTTCTTAGGGGTGAACTATTGTTATACATGTTTATGCTCACTTACTTAAGAAGGAACGTTTGTATCGCCATCAATAATCTGTAACCTGAATGGATTAACGATAGTCAACTGGTTATTAATCAACATTCCATGGCTCAAGTTCTCTGTATAAAGAAATTGGCAATTTAATCTTAACGCTGAAGACAGTATCAAGCTGTCCCAATAAGAAAATTTAAACCGCTCCGATATGCTGGTAGCATCAATGATGGTCTTCATGTCTACAGTTTCAACCTTACATAATTCTTGCACATCACCAAGAACACGCCTAAGTTCATCCCAATCTACACGAAACTTCCTGCTCATAACGCCCATGAACTCATTAATAACCTGTGTACTTATTGAGATGTTAGTACAGCTAAGAATGGTTAAAGCAATATCCTGCTTGATTTTATCACTTGGAGAATACGCATAGACCAATATATTAGTATCTACAAATATCATGTCATTCACCATCACAATAGATATCTTTTCTACTGAATTTCCATCCGGTTGTATCTATCTGTACGGTGTTCAGTAAAAGTGACTTCTTTAGTCTTTCGAGAGATTCCTGATCAAGCATAGGGATGTCAAATTTGACATCCGTGAGATAAGTTACTGTAAGGTCGGTAGCTACGATACTGGGTTTGTAGAATTTGGCGCCTGTGAGGTCGGCTCCACTGAGGTCGACTCCACGGAGGTAGGCTCCACTGAGGTTGGCTCTACTGAGGTTGGCTCTACTGAGGTCGGCTCCACTGAGGTCGGCTCCACTGAGGTCGGTTCCACTGAGGTCGGCCAGTCTTAATTCAACACCTCCCAGGTTCAAAAAAGATAGACACCTTGCTACCAGGACAATATCATTCCACTTTCGCTGCCCTTGAATTCGTTTAAACCATGTTCCGAATGTTTCAGGCGTTGGATGTTCAATAGCGCTAATTTTTTCGGTCACGCGGGCGCAAGCATTTAAGGTCACAAGTAACGCTTCTTCTGCATTCCTCGCCTGAAAGAGCATTTTAGGGAATGTGTCAACTTTTCTGCTTTCGGTACTGGCTGATTCCATTGGCATACCATTTCTCAATATGTAGTTGAACAATTTGGTGAAACATCCTTGCCAACTCTCAACTTCTTCACGTGGGCGTAACCGTACCTCATTGAGGAGGAATGGATGGATGTATCGTGAAATGGCGTTAGGACCACAGATTTTGGCCCAATGTACAAGAGCCTCACGTTCACTCCAACCATCCTCGGAGTCTTTGTCTCGCCTCTGCATTTGAAGGACTATTTTTTCCATAATCCGAACTATGCGGCAAGCGGCCAAATACTCACCAAAGCTCTTGTGTGTAAAGACGAATGTCTTGTCTCCACCTTCATCATGTCCAGACTTGCGAAAGAAGAACGCGGCAAGCAGTCGTGTAACACCAGCCTCTGCTGCCTCCATAAAATCCTTAAGCTGTTTATCAAGACCACTTTCCTTGCAGAGAGCCTCTATCTCCCGTACTGTTGTCTTTCGTTCATCGCCACTCTGCCACGCTGCAAGACCAACCTCTTCAAGCACACGCTTAAAATCTTTGAGTTCCATGCAAAACTTACGGTTTTCACATTCGCGAGTATGCACTGCGTCTATCAGGTCATTATAAATCTTATTCAGGTTGACTTCCTGTGAGAAGTCTATCGTTCCACGTATGTAACTCAGGGCTAACAGGTAATTCAACAGTGGTTGCGCCGTTATTTCGTCGAGGTCTTTACCTTTAAGATCATCCGGCACGGCTGCATATGGCTTACCTTTTAAATGACCGTAGTTTTTCCACCAGTCATGGCGCAGGTCGTGTTGCAAAATATCTCCTGAGTCGTTGTATTTTTCCTTGTCCTCATCAGACAAATAATATGGTAAAAGTGTAAGAATCTGACGTTCACGTCTGAACTCCGTTTCGTTCTCCTGCACAACAAGTTCCCGCCCGCTTATAAGCACCCGGAGACGGAACACTGCAAGATTGTGTGTCTTAACGGTTAATTCGACAGTCTGTACAAACTCCCTGGCTGTCTCAGCGGCGACCTTACCCTGACCCGCCAACTCGTCCAGACCATCAAGGATTACCAACAGGTTAGGCTCAGGAGAATCCTGGTCAAGAGGGTTCTGTACAAGTATCTCCTCGGCTTTAACAAACTTACCGATCTGGTCTACAAAGTCCTTTGCTGCATTGATCATATGCAAGGGAACGTAAATGACCTTTGCCGCTCCTTTCTGAGCCACCCTGGCCGCAAATATCTTGGCGAAGGTCGATTTACCGCTGCCTGGTCCGCCACTGATGACGCGTATCGCATCGTTCTTGTCGGCGCCCTGCAACCACTGTGTGATCTCTTCTTCAAGGGGTACCACAACGCGACGTTGATCTTCCCTGGAGTCCCCCTCAACGTAATAAGCGTTAAGCGGGATGTACAACTGGTTCAGACCAAAAGGTTCACCGAAGACCTTTTCCTCTGCCTGTTCCTGAAGGCTTTTGGCATACTTGATCCACGCCATGTCGCGCTCAAGGGCCTTCCTGAACGGCCCCTCCAATGCCCCAAGTATTGGCCGGTATGTCTCTTCATTTTTGCGCCACTCCTGATCAAGCGCCTTGACGAACATATCCGGCAACTGATTAACGATTGACTGTGGGTCGTTAGTGAGGTTTTCCCTCTTGACAAGGTGCTGCCTGATAACTTCGATGATCTCTTTTAACACCGGCAATTCCTTGGGGCGGTCTATAAACTTTTTGTCTATAGCAACCTCATTGTCGGCAAGGGCATTACCCAGGGTATGGAAAAAGTTGTCATACTCAAGTTGAGCCTTGGCATCATCCTTATCAACGTGCTGCCCCAACAGCTCAATCAAGGCATTTAAGAGTGATTTTGCGATTAACAGAAATACGAGATTCTCTAAACTTTTCTTAGACTTACCCGCTGTAATAAGTTCAATAGCATTAGCGCCGGCATTCCACCATTTTCCAGTTGACGCATTACCAATGCCGTTAGCCAACGCCTTGAAAAACTCCTTAAAATTAACCTTAAGCGGTATTGCATCAGGTCTTGTTGCCACAATTGCCGAACCACCGTTAGCCATAATCCTCTCCTCTTTGATATACTTCCGCCATATAGCATCATCACAGACGCTATAGTTATAGTCTACCCCCGCAGCGGGTAAAAAATCCAGTGAAGTTTACTTCACACAGCCATTGCCAACATCCGTTATTGACGGTTTGCATCCCTGAGATTGACTCCGGTGAGGTTGGCCTAACTAAGCGCCGCAAGTCCCTTACGGTCAATGAGGTCAAGGAGGCGTCTGGCTGTACCGCTTGGTTTCTTCTGTCCCTGTTCCCACTGCTGCACGGTCGTTTTGCCGATACCAAGAAACGCTGCAAACACTGCTTGACTCACACGGTTGGCCGCGCGGATACGACGAATATCTTCAGGCCGAAACGAACGACTTGGCGGCAGACAGAGCGCATCCACCGTGCTCATGGTTATTTCGTCCACAGCTCCAACCTTCAACAGGTCTCTTGCCATCTCATGGGCAATATCCAATATTTCACTCATAACAACTGTACCTCCCATACTGAATTTGTCGCTAAAAGCTCTGAAATCTGATCATCAACCGCCGAAACAAAACCTTCAACAACAAGATTTAAAGCGGCCTCCTCTCTATCGGAAATGTTGCCCTTGTGGTTCTTGGAGAAGGCGTACAGAAATATAATCCGCTTGTTATTTGGCTTTTTGTACCCGACAATCACACGGTATCCACTTCGCTTCCCTCCACCTGTCCGTGGCAATCGCTTCTTGAACAAAGAACCACCAAGTTTGACTTCAACATTGCCTGCAACTATTTCTTCCGCAGTATGATACAAAACAGCATCCGAAATATCCTCTTGACGAGCCCAACGGTTAAACCATTTGCTTTTGAAAACTCTCATCCTTAAAGTATATCACCAAGTGAGATACTTTACAAGTCTCCTTATCCATAACAGGCGTTATTAACGGTTTGCATCCCTGAGATTGACGCCGGTGAGGTTGGCATTTGTCAGGTCGGCATATCTGAGGTTTGCATCTATTAGGTGGACGTCCGTTAGATCGGCGCCCCTGAGATCGGCATCCGTCAGGTCGGCATTGCTGAGATTGGCACGTGTGAGGTCGGCATCCCTGAGATTGGCCTCTCTGAGGTTGACCCCGGTGAGATTGACTCCGGTGAGGTTGGCTCCGGTGAGATTGGCCTTTGTCATAGTGGCGCCATTCAGTTGGGCATTTGACATGTCGGCATCCGTGAAGTCGGCTTCCGTCAAGGTGGCACCTCTGAGACAGGCAGAGTTGAGATGGGCATCCGTAAGGTCGGCATTCGTGAGGTTACTCCCTGCCAGGTTGACATTTGTCAGGTCCGCCAGGATTAAATTAACGCCCGACAGATTCAAAAACGACAGACACTTCGCTGCCAAGACGTTTTCAAACCGCTTTAACTGCCCCTTAATGCGCTTAAACCACGTCCCGAATGCCTCGGGCGTAGGATGCTCAATTGCACTAACCCGCGGGGTTACACAGGCACAGGCATTCAGCACCACAATTAACGCCTCCGCCGCATTCCTCGACTGAAAAAGCATCTTCGTAAACGTGCAGACCCTCCCGGCGCCGAGTGATTCCATCGGCAGCCCGTGCGTCAGGGCATGGTTGAACAATCCGGTGAAACACCCCTGCCAACTCTGCACCTCCTCAATTGGACGTAACAGGACTTCGTTGAGGAGAAAGGTATGCATGTATGGCGATATGGCGCTTGGCCCGCAGATTTGTGCCCAGTGTTTAAGCGCCCTGCGCTCACTCCAACCATCCTCCGGGTCGGCATCCCGCCTCTTTATATGGCCATGAATCTTCTCCATTGCCCGCACAATGCGGCAAACGGTCAGGTACTCGCCAAAGCTCTTGTGCGTGAAGACAAACGTCTTGTCGCCACCCTCGTTATGCCCCGAGTTGCGGAAGAAAAACGCCGCAAGAAGTCGCGTCACACCGGCCTCTGCCTCCGTCATAAAGCACCGGAGCTGTTTATCCAGACCGCTTTCCTTGCAGAGGGTTTCTATTTCCCGCACCGTTGTGGTTCTGCCGTCACTGCGTTGGCAATGGCATCGCCGATCTGATTGATCACGCCGTTGTAGTTAATCTGGGCCGAAGCGAGTTGCCGGCCAACGCTTTTACCCAACAGCTCTATAGCGGCCTTTGTAATGGAGCGACTGATCAACTGAAATGCCAGTTCTCCCGGTTCGGTCTTAAACCCGACTGCGGCAATTACATCTATAACCTCGGAACCAACCTGTCCACCTTTTAGCAGTACCGCATCGACAATGCCTTTGGACAGTGCCGTCAAAAACTCCTTGAAATTGACCTTCACTGGCCTGTTCCATATTGGCTCAGGCCGTGTTACTTCAACTGCCAAACCTCCTTCTGCCATAACCCACTCCCTTTGTCTCTATAGTCTGTTGTGGTAACGTCATCGACGCTATATATTATTCTTGCGTAGGGCTGATTCTTGTCATGTCTGTTTATAATATTTGTCTGAATCATAAAGCTCATCAATTGGAGTTTTCTTGTCTGCAGGGTCAGTGTTTGCAGATTGAGGGATTCTTGCCTGGATTCTTTCTCTGGCGATGTCGATTATTTCCTGAATTTGCCCGGTGTTTATCCTGAATCTTTCCAAGGCGGCATAGTAGTGGTAGAATCTGTCGTTAAAGTCGTCGTTTAGATAGTACATGGTATCGATCATATTTTTGTAGGCATTTCTTTCGGTGTGTGTTTCAATTGCGCACATGGCATGATATCTGGCCATCTCATACTGATAGTTGGGATCGATTGTCACCATGTCTGCCGCTCCAATAAGTTTTTTGAGGGTTGATTTTATGTCAATACCTTTATTGTATCTTTTGTAGACGTCATAGTACTCACACCAAATAGCAAGTTTCAGATGAGTTGCAGCCATATATGAATGATTCATATCGTAAGAGAACGCGTAAGTTTTAGATATTTTGATCATTTCATTGAGACAGAAGATGGAATCCGTGATCAAAAATTCTATAACCAATAGTGAGTCTATATCTCTTTGTTTAAATGTTATTTCTATTTTTTTGTTTGCACTACTTGGGAAAATGTTTATAATTTGCTTGTATTTTATTTTTCTTCTAAATTTTTCATAAGGTTTCCCTGCAAGTTTATAATTTGAATAATCGCTATCCT
>NZ_JABXWD010000470.1 GCF_019173545.1 Candidatus Magnetobacterium casense
CATGGCAATAATGGGTAGTGCTTTGAAGCGCGCATTGCTCCGAATAATACGGGTGGCGGTCAGACCATCCATCTCTGGCATCTGCAAATCCATCAACACGATGTCGTAAGGGCTGGTTTGCAGCATGCGCAAGGCGATCCCCCCGTGTTCGGCCTCTTCCACAACCACCCCGATACGTTCCAATAACTCACGAATAACCTGTCTGTTGATCGGGTTGTCTTCGACAACGAGTACTCGAGTACCGCCGAGAGCCGCCTTGAGATGGGCATCTGTGGAGCCCAGTTCGCCTGCTGGTGGCGTATAAACCGCTGTCGTGCTGAACATGTCCAGCAGGGTATTGAACAGGGAAGAGCGTCTGAGCGGTTGTTCAAAGCAGGCACTGATGCCCGCACTTTTCGCCCTTTGAGCCACCAGGGCACTGTCACCATTGGTCAACAAAACAGACTTGGGCATCACAACATCAGGGAAACGTTTGGCCAATTTACGGCTGAGTGCCGCAAACAACTGAACCATATCCAGGTCTGGATGGTGCTGGTTCATGACCAATAATGCATGCGGTTTGTCGACTTTGTGCGCCTCCTGCAGTGCGGTTGCCGCAGAAGAGATGTCATAGACCGTCGTCGTTATAAAGGTAAGAGATTGCAATATTTTTTCGATCTCCTTCGTGGAGTCATCCTCTGTACCCAACAGCAATACATTCAACTGATGCAGCGTAGAGGCCGGAATGGATGGCCGCTCTCCATGACGGGATTTGATCTCAAAGGCTGCCGTGAAATGAAAGGTGCTGCCAGTTCCCTGTTGGCTCTCCACCCAGATCTTGCCCCCCATCATGTTGACAATTCGCTTGCATATCACCAACCCCAAACCGGTCCCTCCATATTTGCGGGTGATGGAACCATCGGCCTGGACAAAAGGTTCAAACAGTTCCAACAACCGATCCGGGGAGATGCCTATGCCACTGTCATGAACAGAAAATTTGAGCAAAATCTGGTTGACACGTTGTTCACCCAGAACGGTCAATACGTGAACCTCACCGCGCTCGGTAAACTTGATCGCATTGCCGATCAGATTGGTCAACACCTGTTCCAAACGCATGGCATCCCCCCACAGGGTGGGAATGCCTTCCGGGACGGACCATTGCAGGGCAATGCCCTTTTCATCAACCTGATGAACAAACATGTCGTTTAAATGGTTCAAAACGTCTTGCAAATGGAATGCAATGGGGGTCAACCGCATCTTGCCCGCCTCAATCCGGGAAAAGTCCAGAATGTCATTGATGACGCTCAACATGGAGTGAGAGGATTTGTCAATCTTGGCCAGATAATCCTGCAATTTTGGTGTCAATTCGGATTTCAGTGCCAACTGGGTCAAGCCGATGATGGCATTCATGGGGGTACGAATTTCATGACTCATATTAGCCAAAAATTCACTTTTGGCCTGGTTGGCCAGTTCAGCAGACTTCAGGGTCTGGTTGAGTGAATTCATCAGCAAGCGACGTTCGGAAATATCATGGGCAAAGGCGGTAAAATAGAGATCCTTGCCTCTGCGGGAGGTTGCCAGGGATACCTCAATATCCACCGTACTGCCATTGCTCCTCATGGCGGTGACTTCAAACCGCTTGGTAAACACGACCGCAGGATCCGCGTGCTTGACAAAGTCGGCCATCTTCGTCAAGTGTTGGGTACGCGATTCAGGAGGTACGATCAATTCAGAAATTTCTTTGCCTGTGATCTCCTTTTTTTGGTAGCCGAACAACTTTTCCGCTGCCGGATTAAAATCCAGCACCGCGCCCGTGGCATCCGTTGTGATAATGGCATCCATGGCATTGTCCAGTATCGAGCGCAGCAGGCTTTCCCGGTCTCGGAGTTGTGCAAATGTGTTGACCAGATTCAGATGGGTTTGGATGCGGGCCTTGACGATCGGCGGATTGAAAGGCTTGCTGATAAAGTCCACAGCTCCCAAAGCCAGGCCATGGGTTTCATCCTCTTCGCTGTTTTTTGCAGTGATAAAGATGACCGGTATGTTTCTTGTCTCTTCCCTGGACTTTATGCGGCTACACACCGCAAAGCCATCCAGTGTTGGCATGATAATATCCAACAAAATCAAGTCCGGATGAATGACAGAAACAAAGTGAAGGGCATCGTTGCCGTTCAGGGCAAAGTACACCTTGTAGTCATCATGCAGCACATTGCGCAGTATGTGAATGTTTTCGGGGTGGTCGTCCACAATCAAGATTTTTTGTTTTGCCGCCTTCATCACGCTTCCCCAGCCCCGCTTGTTCCCATCTGCTGTTGAAGCTGTGCCAGGGCAGTCAGGGCACTCCGGTAATCCAACCGATAAATTTGTGCTTCCATCCGTTGCAAGATTTCCTGGTAGTGGGTTTG
>NZ_JABXWD010000471.1 GCF_019173545.1 Candidatus Magnetobacterium casense
TGCAAGACAGTTAAGGCAGGCAAGGCAGGCAAGACAAATGGCAGTCGCCCTCAGCCTGACTGGAGTGTTATCCATCAGGAGTTGAAAAAGAGCGGAGTAACCCTTCAGCTTTTGTGGCAGGAGTACAAACAGGTTCACCCCGATGGGTATCAATCCACCCAATTTTGTGAACTGTATAATCGATGGAAAAAGAAGCTTAAGGTAAGTCTTCGGCAAAGCTATAAAGCAGGAGAAAAGATGTTTGTGGATTATGCAGGGCAAACCGTTCCTGTGGTAGATCCAAAGAGCGGGGAGGTAAAAGAGGCTCAAATTTTTGTAGCTGTTCTTGGAGCGAGTAACTACACCTATACAGAGGCTACGTGGGACCAAAGCCTTTCCAGTTGGATAGGCTCGCATGTGAGGGCCTTTGAATATTTCGGTGGAGTGGCTCGGATTGTGGTCCCCGATAACCTTAAAAGCGGTGTGTCACGGCCCTGCCGGTATGAGCCTGATATTAATCCAACCTACCATGAGATGGCTGCTCACTACGGCACGGCGATTATTCCGGCACGGGTCAGAAAACCAAAGGATAAGGCCAAGGTGGAGGGGGGAGTTCTGATCGTAGAGAGGTGGATTTTAGCCTCATTAAGGAACCGCACGTTCTTTAGTCTCAGCGAGATCAATGAAGCAATTTTTGATCTTGTGGGTAAACTGAACCATCGTCCATTCAAAAAGCTGGAAGGATCAAGACATTCCTGGCTTGAGAATATCGAGCGGGAAGCCCTTCTTCCCCTGCCTCAGACTCAGTATGTGTTTGCTGAATGGAAAAAGGCACGGGTAAACATTGATTACCACGTGGAGCTAAGCCGCCACTATTACAGCGTTCCCTATAAGCTGGTGAGGGAAGAGGTGACTGTTCGCTATACTGCTACCACGGTAGAGGTCTTCCATCGGGGAGAGAGGGTAGCCAGCCATAGAAGAGATAACCGGCCAGGCGCACATACCACCCACAAGGAGCATATGCCGCACAGCCATCAGCAGTACCTGGAATGGACCCCATCGCGTATCATTCACTGGGCAGGTACGGTAGGCAAGTCCACGGCCCAGGTCGTTGAAACCATTATGAACAGCCGTCAGCATCCTGAACAAGGCTATCGCTCATGCCTTGGGATCTTACGACTGGCCAAACACTATTCTCCTGACCGCCTTGAGGCAGCCTGCCATAGGGCAGTAGCCATTAAAGGGTGCAGCTACAAGAGTATTCGATCTATTCTGGAAAAGGGACTGGATCAACAGCCGCTGCCTGCCAGTATAATCCAGCCCCCCGTGAATCATGCAAATATCAGAGGAGGTGGTTACTACAACTAACCAATTGATAAGTGTCATGAGGACAATAATTGCCCGATGGTTAAATACTTGTATCTTACCTTACCCCAAGGGGGCGTTATGCCTTTGTCGCTTTAGCGCAAAGCATAAAGCCCCCCCTGTGGAGTAAGGTAGATGGTGTTCAAAAACCCTATTGTCCAAGCATAAGGCGAATAACGGGTCACCCTCCTTGTGGGAATACTGCCCACGGGGGGATATTGTCCACAGGGAAACCACCTTTGCTTCTCAATGGTGATATCGTGAGAGGTGGTACATCGTGGCCGAAAATCGCTGGTACATTTTGGGTGAAAATTTTTGGTGAAAGCACTACTGCTAAAACTGATAAACACATTAAAATACAAGGAGGAAAAAGGGAATGTTACCTATACCCACCTTAGAAAAACTCAAGGCATTAAAGCTTTATGGAATGACCAGAGGCTTTGAGGAACAGGCTGCCTCATCCGAGTATCAAAACCTCACCTTTGACGAGAGGTTGGGCCTGTTGGTAGATCGGGAAAAAAGTGAGCGGGAAAACCGTCAATTAAAGTCCCGACTCAGGCAGGCTAAACTACGCCATCAAGCGTGCATGGAAGATATTGATTATCAGCACCCCAGAGGATTGACAAATCCTTGCTGCTCTCATTATCAAGTTGTCAGTGGATCAGAGATCACCTCAATGTTTTCATCATCGGACCAACCGGCCTGGGGAAAAGCTTTATTGCCTGTGCTCTGGCCCATAGAGCCTGCCTTGAAGGTTTCAAGGTGCTCTACTTCCGAGCCCCACGGCTATTTCCTGATCTTTGCGTGGCCCAGGGAGATGGTCGCTATCGTAAGCTCATGAGTACCATTGCCAAGGCTCACCTTTTGGTAATTGATGACTGGGGACTGTCTGCCCTGTCCGATCAAGAGCGAAGGGATCTACTGGAAATTGTTGAGGACCGGCACGGAATACATTCCACCATTGTAACCAGTCAGTTGCCTGTCGAACACTGGCATCAGATGATTGGCAATCCAACTCTGGCAGATGCTATCCTTGACC
>NZ_JABXWD010000472.1 GCF_019173545.1 Candidatus Magnetobacterium casense
TCAACTATCATCAGAAGCCTGTTGTCAACCTCTCCCCAGAAGGCTATGTCCACCTTGATGTCCTGAATCCCTAAGATGCCTTTAAAGTGTTCCCGCAACTGGTCGCGGCCACGGAAGACCTTGGGGACCTTCTCAAAGCTGCTGATCAGCACGGCATCATCGGTGTACTGGTCCAGGATTGCCTCGATGTCCTTTTTCAGGATCAGGTCTATGTGCTCTTTGTATAACCTGCCTAGTTGTGTATCCGGTGCATTTCCCATACTGTAATCTCCTTCAATGTTTTTGGTTAAACGTCAGGGTTAAAGTTTTGCGGAGCCTTCGTTATACTTCAGGTCATCCACCGTGTACTTGGAAATAACCGGCAGGCCGGTCTTGTCTGATACCTTGACTGTCCATGTCTGATAGGCGTCTAACTTGATACGCTTGCTGTACCTTGCCGGTGGGGTCCAGCAACTAGCCTCCCACTGCACTACTACCTTCACCTCTGCCTGGTCGCCATTGATATTTGACTCTACGGACTTCACCACGTGTACTTCATCAAAGAAGATGCGTATCACGCCCTGATACCATAGTTCAAAAGCCGCCAGACCCTCCAACGTGGCCTCCGGAAAGACCATAAACAGCCCCTCCTCCGCCAACATGGGCAGTATCTCTATCATCGGGGCGTGTACGTCGAGTTTGTCGTACCACACCCGTGCAAGTTTATCGATGACCTCTGGTGTCAACACCGTTTTATTCATAACTGCTAACCTCCTTACGTGTTTTTTCTATCAGATTTACGTTGCTCTTAGGGCATGACAATTTCCAGGAGAAATGGGTTGTCATCTCCCAGCATCAAGCTCACGGGGTGTCCAAGAAAGAAGGGGTTGTCCACCCGATCTCCCCTCATCCCCATTGCGTAAGCCAGGTAATCAAAACGCATCTTGGGCTTGGACAGGTCAAATGCCACAGGCAACGGCCGGTCTTTAATATCCCTTTCCTTCCAGTACTGGTCAATGTTCAGGTTTAACAGCCGGTAGGAGGCATTGTTGCATATTACAAACTTGGCCCCTATGTTATAGCGGGCGGCCGTGTACAGTGCCTGGATCGTATACATGGAACCGCCATCACCGGAGAAACCGATCACGGTCTTTTCCGGATGTGCGAGCTTTGCCCCGATGGCCCCCGGTATACCAATCCCCAGGGAACCTCCGCGTGTAACAAAGTAGCTTCCCGGCGTCCTTGGCGGCAGATAGCGCGTCAGATCGGGTGAGGCGGTCAGCGCCTCATCAAAGATTATCGCATCCTTGGGTAGTTTTTCTGCCAATATTACCGCAAGTGCCGGCATCTTTACACGGATGGGTTCATACATGGTTTTCTTATCGGCTTCGACTTCGGCCTTGTGCTTATCGGCTTTGAGCTGACCGCTGAGGGCCATTCTCTTGTCGGCATCGGCCCTGTACTGGGGCGATATGCGTCGTTGCAGTTCATCGGCAAGGGCGGCGAGTGACAACTTGGGATCGCTTACTGCCGCAATATCGACCCTGTGATTTTTGCCAATTTCGTAGGCATTAAGGTCGAAGTGTACGACCCTTGTTCCCGGTGAAAAGATGTCGCCAAGTTCGGGGAACACCTCCGGCAACATGTACGTCCCAACGATGAGGACCGAGTCTGCCTTCCTGGTGATTGGCAGGGAGTAGGAGCCGGTCATGTGTCCTGTTGTTCCCTTGTACAGCGGATGGGTCGTGTCCATAACTACATCGCCGATATCGGCGGCATAGACCTCGGCGCCAAGTAGTTCGGCAACACGTGTCAGTTCGTCATTGGCATTGGAATACGCAACGCCATCCCCGACAAAGATCATGGGGGTCTGTCCCTTCAACAGTGCCTCGGCGGCGGCCTCTATGACCCCTGCCCGGGGCAACACACGCGTATCGGGGATCAGCGTGGGAAAGACTTCTTCGTTGTTTACCTCATCGAGGACGTCCATCGGCAGACACACATACACCGGCCCCATGGGGGGAGTGGCGGCTATCCTGATGGCACGTCTGAGGGTGCGCAACACCGAACGGCTATCCGTGACCATCGTGGCGTACTTGGTCACCGGCTCCATGAAGGCCACCAGGTCTCCGGCCATCTGTGCGTCCATGTTGAGGTAGCTCAGGCCGGCGTCTCCGGCTATCACTACCAACGGTGAATGGCCGCGCTTGGCCTGATACAGCGCCCCTACCGCATTGCCGATACCGGGAGTGCTGTGCAGTTGCACGAGGGTAGGGCGTTGGGTGCAACGCGCATAGCCGTCGGCTATCATTACGGCGATACTCTCATGCAGCGTAAGGATGTACTTCATGGCCGGATAGTCACCCATCGCATCGAGGAATCCTTGTTCTACGGTGCC
>NZ_JABXWD010000473.1 GCF_019173545.1 Candidatus Magnetobacterium casense
CTTATCGACCGTTTCCTGCGCCTCTGAGGGCGTAGTAAGATGTTTTCTAAGGTCGGTTGTATCCATCATCCAATCACCCCTTTTGAAAACGTCCCCGGTGCTGCAGCGATACCACCAACCGGCACGGCCACAGCCCGGACAAGTCTCTGGTGCTCGGTGGTCTATCCCCACTTGGTAGTGACACGTCTTACACTCAAAGCGCCAGCCGTCACCTACATGGTATTCCTTTGGCACTAAGGTATCACTCAATGCGGCAGAACGCCCTGCCGCATTATCCTGGTTGAACAGCATCGCAAAGGCTTTATCTGCGTTCATTCCTAGGTCAAGTCTCATAACTCGCTTAGCGAGATTCTTTATCTCTGTGTCTGTCATTCTTCCCAAAGTCAAACTATCCGTCCTTTGTTTGTTTTCGGATCCGCTAACTATCTTGTCCATCGTAAAATCCTTCGGCCTATTTTTTGGTCACTTATCCGCGACCCCCAAAAGTGACCATCGATGCCTTGTGGTCACTAAATCCAGCTATACCAAAAGTGACCAATCCCATTAAGTTATCCCCCCTTTGTTGGCATACCTTAGAAGATACCCAGTACGCTTTCGTTTCCCCTTATCCTTACTTCCATGGGGCCGTCCCAGGTGTTTCCCTTCGGCCCTTGCCCGGTCCAGTCCGGCCAGTGTCCGCTTGCTAATTCTGTCCGCTTCAAAGTTAGCTGCCCAGCCAGCGATAGCGTAAAGTAAGTCCCGCATGGGCCCCGCTTGCTCAGTCCAGGGCTCAGAATAGCTAACTACTTGAACGCCGTGTACCCGGAAGTTATTGACGAGCTGTAGAATGGCGCCGATCCCTTGTCTGGTAAGCCGGTCCAGCGCCCACACTAAAAGGATATTTGGCTGGTACTTCGGTACATCGGACATAAGTCTACTGAGCTGGTGCTGGTGCCCACTATGCCAGGCCGATTCGTCTTCCCGGTACAATGCCACGAGCTCGTGATTCCGCGCCCCAATCCAGTGTTTCAGCGCCGGCAACTGGTTGTCAGTTTCCTGTTCTTTTGTGCTCACCCTTAGATAGACTACTACCTTTGCCATTGCGTTAATTCCTATGAATCCCGGTTGGCATCATCAAATACCGCGGCTCACCCCGCCGAGCCCACATGACCGGCACCCCAGTCACCAGGCTGAACTTCGTCGCTTCAATCGCATGATCCACACATAACCAGACATGGCCGTTTATCCTAGCTATGCCTGGTTTGGCGCATATACAGCATATTTTAGTGTCCTTCATACAGCTACCCCACTACAAGCGATCCATCTTCCTCTTTCGGTGTTGGTCACTAACCCAGCTTTCTTAAACTCGCTGAGATAGCACTGGACGGTTCCGTATGGGACGTTCAACTCTTGGGATAGCTGCCTGACAGGGCAAGGTTTGCTGCTCTGTCGAAGGTGTTCCAGTAGTTTCTTTTTCTTCCGGGTAGTGTCTTGCAGGGATGGCTCGGTGGTGGGGTTAAGTCCCCCAAAGATGGGGGATTTAGGGGGTTTGAAAAAGCGTATAGTTTCAGAATTGATATTAGTTAACTCTTTCTTTATAGTTTCTTTAAGGTTACTTTCTGTTGGAGTAGCACTCGTGACAACTTGACTAGTCTGGTCAAGTACACTTGACTGGTCTAGTATGGTGGCCTTGACTACCCCCCTAGTCAAGTCCGCTTGACTACCCCTAGTCAAGTCTACCGTACTAGGTATATACCGCTTCATGCGTTCCCACTCCGAGCCATTGTGGTTGACGGCGTACATGGTCGCTTCCCTGGGATCCGTCCGGCGCCTGTCTACCTGTATTATGTGCCGTTGCTCCAGGTCCTTAATTGCGGCTATCACGCTCTGGCGGGAGAGCCAAGTTTTGTTCTGGAATGTGGTGAGTGATATTGCCGCCTTTTGCTTTTGGTACCCTATCGTGTAGTCTATGACCACAAGTAGAACCTGAAAACTACAACCCGGCAGCTTGCACATCTCCAGCCGTTCAAAGAGGTCGTAATCCAGCCGGCGAAACTGTGGTCTAGCCATCCTTACCCTCACCGCGTAGGAATCTCTCAAACTGGTAGATAGAGACTACAATTCGCTTTCCCAGCCTTATGGCACCGGGGAGCTCCCCCTTTGCTGCCAGGGTGTAACAACTGTTCCGGCTGATCCCCAGACGCCTGGCCGCTTGGTCAACCGTCATTGTGTCTCTCTGGGTTTCTACTGCCATAGCCTCACCATCTATATCTGTCCGAGTCTCGTCTGGGCCGGGTTAGGGCGTCTCCTATGGGTAGCTGTGACGTGTCTGGATTGATTCTGTCCCGCCTTTCCCTTCTACAGTTAGGGCAGCGGCGAGGCTGGCTTAGGAGCT
>NZ_JABXWD010000474.1 GCF_019173545.1 Candidatus Magnetobacterium casense
TAATTTTTTATCTTGACAATCCTATCAATTTATTGTACACTACTCTAAGTGTGTTGGTCAAGCAAGGTGTATACCATTGCTAAAATTTATTTTTCGAAAACTCGAGAATCCTATCAATTTATTGTACACTACTCTAAGTGTGTTGGTCAAGCAAGGTGTATACCATTGCTAAAATTTATTTTTCGAAAACTCGAGTACTTATATTTGACGCTATGTACTGCGAGGAAACGGGATTGGAAACAAAAACAGACAACACAAAGGTCCGTAAGGACAACATCTCTTGATTTCTATGATTGACAGAGAAAATGTATCCTCTTTATATTTCATGGTACTATACTTTAAGGCAAGAAAGAAAGGGGCGGCTCCGCCCCCCTTCAGAACCCCCGCAAGGGGACCAGTCCCCTTGACCCCATTTTACCATGCTTTTTTAAGAGGATACGAGAAAATAATAATTCAGAAGTAAGGTAAAGATGAGAATCAGGGTCAACTGCAAGGCTGAAAAACTGCCTGTGATGTATCGTCACCTGTTTATGAGCATGATCATCCAGGCGCTTAAGACCTCCAACAAGCCGTACAAGGAGGCGCTCTATCCCGCAAATGGCGGGGGGAATGACACGAGACACCCAAAGACGGCGCACTCAAAGGTGGTTAAGCCCTTTACGTTTAGCGTGGGCTTGCCGCACAAGAGCCGGATCGTTAATGAGCGGTTTAACGTGTCAGAGGATGTAACGGTTGAGGAGACGGTGTTTTACTTTGAGCGGGGTGGCTACGTTTCCCTGTACGTAAGCTCCTGTGATTACGAGTTCATTGCAAATCTCTACAACGGACTTATCGACAAGCGGTCATTTGAGTTTGACAACGGGATATCGCTTGAGGTGGATAATATATACATGCTCAACGAAACGAGTATTAACGACGACCGTGTGGTATTCAGGACACACTCGCCGGTTTCCATCGAGGGCAGGGACGGCAAACCCCTGTTGCCCATGCCCGGGGTGGAGTTCTACAGTGACAGGTTTGACGATGACTTCAACGCTATCCACGACCGTCTGTGTCGTGAGCTGCGCGGGGAAGGCTTGCACAGACCGTTGGAGTTTCGGCCCGTTGCGTTACGCAAGAAGGTGATCAAGCACACAATTCGCCACTTCGTGCGAGAGACAGGCAAGCCCTTCATGTACCTGACGGTGTTTGAGGGGACGTTTGAGGTCAGCGGGGATGTCAGTGACCTGCAACTGCTCTATCAGACCGGCGTGGGACTGCGCACCGCCCAGGGGTTTGGAATGGTCGGGGTGGAAAGATGAAACATCGGGTGTACATGCGCGACTGGTACTTTAATGCCGGCATTGTCGGCTTCCTGACTATCGTTGCCGATGGCAGGAATCTTGACAAGGTGGAGCATCTGCACGTTGGCGAAAACTTTGTGGAGTTTGACGACGCTGTCTTTGACGACTTCGGCGACAAGTTCATCAAACACGCCTTTGTCAAGTTTTTTAACGTGCAGGCGTACTGTCAGCGTTTCAAAAAACAGAAAGAAACTCAGGGAAAAAAGAAACAGATGACTAAAGAGCAAATAGCTAAAAGTCTGGACGACCTTGAAAAAAGCCCTTATCTAAACTTTCTAAGTCTGCTTGGTTGTTTAACGGACAACATAGAGACGCATGGTGACTATATGGCATTTCTCGATAGCACAGCAGGGAAGATCGAAGGACTAACCAAACACGCCATGTTTCAGGAACTAAATAAGACACAGGATGGCAAACAGTCAATCCAGTCATTTATATCGTATAGATTAAAGGGAGTCTGTGCACACGATAAAACCGATGAGTACATTAAGGACATAAAAAAGCCTGCCCCTGTTAAAACAATCAAGAACGCTGACTTGTGTGTTTCATGCCAGGTGAAAAAAGCAGAATATGAGTTCAGCAATGCCATTTCAAACATCATAGGCTTTAACAAGGACAATTCCAATTGGATATGGGGCTATAAGGCTCAGAAAGTAAAGGTCTGTCCTTTATGTGCCCTCATATACAACAGCGCTTTTGATTCATTGATATATGTATTAAAACGTGTTGACGGCGAGTACTTAAACTACTTCTACTTTGTAAACCAAAATGCCGATTTACAAACACTCTACGACTCCACGGTATCATTTAATACCCAACTCGATATCATCGTAGACGGTACTAATGTGGTTATTGCCATGATAAAAGAAACCGTTCGTCATATCAGAACCCGGCAGTTCAAAGACACAAGTGAGAATATCAACGTATCTTCTTTATATTTCATGGTAACTATACTTTTACGTATACTGGATTCCTGGTCAAGCAAGAAATGACACACTTAGAAAACGGCTGTAATTGTCATTCCTGCGA
>NZ_JABXWD010000475.1 GCF_019173545.1 Candidatus Magnetobacterium casense
GGTATAGGCCAGGGTTGGTTGCAGACGGCAGACCTGCCCATAGTGGAGAGGTTTTTCCTGGGCGGCAGCACCAGCGTCAGGGGCTATGCGCAGGATACCCTCGGCCCTAAGGGTAGCAAGGGCTATCCACAAGGAGGCAATGCCTTTACGATGACCAACGTCGAAATGCGCTTCAGGGTAATAGGCGACTTTGGCATGGTCACCTTCATGGATACCGGAAATGTTTGGAACGATTTTAAGGACTTCAATCCCTTTGACGTCAAGTATACGGCAGGCCTGGGCCTGAGATACATGACCGCAATAGGCCCTCTGCGGGTGGACTACGGCCATAAGCTCAACAGGGCCAAAGACGAACAACCCGGCAGATTCTACTTCAGCATCGGACAGGCATTTTGATGGCAGTCAGTCGTCTGATAATGCACCGTATGATTCTGACATTATCGCTGCTTGTGCTGGTTATTGTCCCAGCCGGGGCCGAATTGACACTGGCAGACC
The DNA here is from genome assembly GCF_019173545.1 of Candidatus Magnetobacterium casense. Taxonomy (GTDB): domain Bacteria; phylum Nitrospirota; class Thermodesulfovibrionia; order Thermodesulfovibrionales; family Magnetobacteriaceae; genus Magnetobacterium; species Magnetobacterium cryptolimnobacter. The sequence goes on from NZ_JABXWD010000475.1 coordinate 496, forward strand.
GCGTGGTGGCCTTCGTGGACGAAACGGCCATTACCCTGAGCGAATTTAACAGGTTTCATAAAACCACGCCGGCGCTGACCAGAAACCAGGCCGTAAGGGTAATGATAAACAGGCTCCTGCTAAAAAAAGAGGCTCTAAAACTCAAACTAAACGGCACGGACGACGAAATGATTCAACAGTACATAGACCTGAAGATTAAATCGCTTGTCATAATAAAAAACGAGGACATAGAGAGGTTCTACAAAGAGCACAAAGACGACCTCAAGGGCACGGAAATAGAAGACGTAAGGGAAAACATAGAGAAACTGCTCATCGAGGAGGAGGTCAACAAGAGACTCGACAGCAGCCTGCAAGAGCTGACCGAAAAGGCATACGTCAGGATACAGTTCTGAGTTCCCTTGTGCGTATGTATAGCGGATAGGCTTTACGGACATGATGGTAAGAGACATATCCCCCGAAAACCGTCCCATAATTCTTGTGGGCGTGTTGCTCTTGCTGACGCTGGCGGCATACTGGCCACTGCAGTACAACGACTTTATAAACTTCGATGACGATAAGTATCTGACCGAAAACCCCATTATCCAGAGCGGTCTGACGGTTGACAACGTGCTCTGGTCGCTGAGGACATTCTACTTTGGCAACTGGCACCCCCTGACCTGGATGTCCTACCTGGCAGACATCACGGTGTTTGGACTGCGTCCGGAGGCAATCCACCTCGTCAACCTGCTCCTGCACCTGGCTAATACGGCGCTATTGTTTGCCTTCCTCAACGCAACAACCAGAATGCCCTGGCAAAGTGCAATGGTAGCGGCACTCTTTGCCCTCCACCCCCTGAATGTGGAATCGGTTGCCTGGGCGTCGGAACGAAAGAGCGTGCTGTCCACCCTGTTTTGGATGCTGACGATGCTGTGCTATAACCACTACACCAGGCATCCCGGTACATGGCGCTACCTGAGTGTTGTGCTCTGCCTTGCCCTGGGACTGATGGCAAAGCCAATGCTCGTGACCCTCCCTTTCGTGCTCCTGCTGCTGGACTACTGGCCGCTCAGACGCGGTCTACACGTGTTGGAGAAATTGCCCCTACTGTTGCTCAGTCTCCTGTCAAGCATCATGACCATACTGGCACAGCATAAGGCCGAGGCCCTTGTGTCGCTCTCCGTGAGTCCGCTTAAAGAGCGCATCTTTGCCGCCGTTGTATCATACACGGACTATATTGGCAAGCTGCTTCTGCCCATCGACATGGCCGTGATCTATCCACCCTCAGAGGGCTATCCGCTGTGGCACGTGGGACTTGCCCTGGCGCTTATAGCTGCCCTGACGACAGTGTTTGTCATCAGGAGAAAGACCGACCCCTATCTCCTGGTTGGATGGCTCTGGTTTCTTGGCAGCCTCGTGCCGGTGCTTCAGGTAGTGCAGGTTGGGTCGGCGCCCATGGCAGACAGGTACGTCTACATACCGGCGGTGGGATTGTTCATCGCCGTTGCATACCGGCCTGTAGCGCGGTGGTGGCATGGGATACTTGTCGTCGTTGTAATCGTCCTAAGCGTTTTGACCTTCCGCCAGGTGCGCTGCTGGAGGGATTCCGAAACCGTATTCCGACACGCCCTCGATGTTACCGTCAACAACTACGTAGCACACGACAACTACGGCGTCTATCTCTTAAAGCATGGCAGGGCTGCGCAGGCCGTTGAGCACTTCTCTGCCGGTCTGAGACACAAACCGGACAGCCTGCTGATAAACTCCAACATGTGGAGCGCCCTCGTGGTGCTTGGCAGGTTCGACGAGGCAGAGCAATATTTCTACAAGGCCATGCCCCTGTGGAACAAGCTCGCAGACCGCAACATCTATGGTATGCTAACCGTA
>NZ_JABXWD010000476.1 GCF_019173545.1 Candidatus Magnetobacterium casense
CAACCGATGACCCCGTCCATACGCCGGACAAGGAGTGCCTCTATGGCTCACACCCGTTTGTCATCGTAGAGGGCGCCGAAACGTTTGGGGTGTTCCTGGACTATCCCGCCGAAATCACCATAGACATCGGCTTTACACAGGACGACCTCCTGCAGATACGAATGGCAAATCGCAACATTGACATCTACGTCTTTGATAGACATGGCCTAGAGCCTACCGATATTGTCAGGGAATTTCTGACACTCACCGGCACCCCCTACGTGCCACCAAAGTGGGCATTTGGCTATCACCAGTCCCGGTGGAGCTATCCCGATGAGAGGTCTGTTGCCGAACTTGCAAAGATGTTCAGGCAGAAGGGGTTTCCCTGCGACGCCATATACATGGACATAGACTACATGGACGGCTATAAGGTGTTCACAATCAATCAGGAACGCTTCGGTGACTTTGAACGCTTTGTTGCCTCAATGAAGCAGGATGGCTTTAAGCTGGTACCGATCATAGACCCTGCCGTGAAGGTCGAGCGGGGATATGGGGTCTGTCAGGAGGGAATGGATAACGGACACTTCTGTCGCAGTGCCGATGGTGGTCTGTTTGTTGCCGCGGTGTGGCCGGGATTTGCATACCTGCCGGACTTCCATAACCAAGTCACAAGAAAGTGGTGGGGAAGCCTCCACAGACGCTTTATCGAGGCCGGCATAGAGGGCTTCTGGAACGACATGAACGAGCCATCCATATTTTACACCCCGCAGGCCGTCAACGAACTCTACGACATCGTACAATACATGAGACAAAACGGCTTTGACAAGGAGGCGCTGACTTCAATGTCAAACAGGCCGGAGTACTTCGAAACAATCGTCCACACCGATGATGCCGGTAAAGCCGTCCCCCATAATGCGATCCACAACCTCTACGGGTTTAACATGGCAAAGGCAACCGTTGAGGGCTTTAACGAGTACATGCCACAACAGCGATATTTTCTCCTGTCCAGGAGCAGTTGCACGGGCGCTCACAGGCTGGCTGGCATCTGGACCGGCGACAACATGAGCTGGTGGGAACACCTGTTGTCACACATCAGGATGCTCATGTCTCTGAACATGGCGGGGTTCTTCTACTGTGGCGCAGACATTGGCGGATTTGGATGCAACACGTACGCCGAACTGATGATCAGGTGGATGCAGTTAGGGGTGTTTTCGCCTCTGTGCAGGAATCACTCCGCCATGGGCACCAGGTATCAGGAACCCTGGGCGTTTGGACACCGGGCGTTTGGTATGATGAGGGAGGCAATACGTCTGCGTTATGCGCTGTTGCCCTACACGTACTCGGAGTACATGCGTTGTGTGAGGGAGTTGGTACCCTTTATTTCGCCGCTCTTTGACACTACGGATGTCGAAGACCAGTTCATGTATGGCAACTCCATCATGGTAGCGCCCATACATCAGCCAAATGCAAGGGGCAGGTACGTCACCCTGCCATCGGCCAGGAGCGTCCTGGAGCGGGAAACCAGGTGCGACCTGGAGCGAGAAGGAACCAGGAGCGTCCTGGAGCGGGAAAGAACCCGGTGGCTACTGTGGAGATGCTCACGTTATGATGCAAGAGATGTCGAGGTCTATGCTCCGGGGGTCTACTACATAGGCGCTGAACTCGGTGAGATGCTCATCTTTATCAGGGAAAACACCCTTGTTACCCTCACTCATCCCGTTGACTACATCGGTCAGACAGACTGCCACTCCCTGACGGTCATAGGGTTTGTCACCGACAAGGCAACCTTCACCCTCTACGACGATGACGGCAGGACGCTTAAGTACAAAGAAGGCTGCTTCTCAACCCTGGATATCACCGTCGAAAGAGCCGGCGACGACTATGGTATCATGCTCGGCAGCAACGAACACGAGGACGTCCCCATTACAATAACCGAATTCCTGTTTGAGATATACGATGCCTCGGCAGAGAAGGTCTGCAGAAGGGTCGTGGCATAAATGGCAAATATGCGGAACCTCCGGTGGCTACTTCCATAATTTCAGAACTGTTACAGCCAGCGAAGCAGTCGTTATACCGACTCCTACAATCCACATGATCAGTTGGAGCTTGGCTTCATTAAACTTGTTCGATATCTTTTCATCAACGGATTTTTCGAAAAAATCCATTCGTTGCCCAAGATTTTTTTCAGTGCTGTCTATTTTAGCGTTTAACGCTTTTTCACTGTTATCTATCCGGGCATTTAATGCCTTTTCAATGCCATCAATTCGGTATCCTCTTTAAAAAGCAGGGTAAAAATTTTTTTCACGGTTAAAGGGCATGGATTCCTGCTTTCGCAGGAATGACAGTTACAGGCGTTTTCCAAGTGTGTCATTCCT
>NZ_JABXWD010000477.1 GCF_019173545.1 Candidatus Magnetobacterium casense
GTGACCGCCCACGGAATCATGTAACCGACACTCTTATTGTTACATAACCGTTGACCCAAAATCAATATCCTTAGCGCCTTACTCTAAAGACGTAAAAAATACGCAGCCTTTTTCCAATCTTTCTCAAGGCGTCCCTCAACATATACAGGTAGTGAAAGAAATAGAAAAACCTGTGCATAACGTAAGCTGTAACAACATCTGCGATGCCCGGTGTCTTGCCGGCATATCGTCTGCTGAATAGCCCCAGCAACCTGTACAAGACAGTGATCATTATCAGTCCACTGACTGAGCATCTGTTGAGGTCATAGTTGTTTTTATAATAAGACTTGTCCATATTCTTTATGCCTGGGGTCGCCGCCCCCCCTAAAATCTCCTTAAGGCGTCAAAAATTCTGAATATAAAATTGCCTCCTGGCAATCCCAAAGACTTAACAGTACCGTATCTCCAGTTTGACCACCGAATCTTCCTCTTGAACTCTGCGGGGTTAAGCAGGATACTCTTGCTCTGTATTTCATCTACCCGCAGATTCATTACGTTTTCATAGCCGAAGTCCTCGGAGTGCTTGAGGTTCATCAGGTGGGAGAGTTCTTCCTTGTTGGGAAAGGCCACAGCTCGTTCGGCCATGGTCAGGATAAATGGCTTTATATCGTCAACGGTGTATCCCGTGAGTTTTGCCGCCTCTATAAACTGTCTGGTAAAGGCGACAGCGCCGTTTTTAATGCTCCGTATTTTTTCGTTAAACATGATTTCTTCCGCCCTGTCAGCCGAAGAGTCCTCTTTAAAGACGGGGCTTACGAGTTTACTAACGGGGTCCTGACAGTATCCCACGGTGGTCGGATGCAGCGCCCTGGCCCCCTCCTCAAACAACTCCTCAAAGCGGCTGAAGATATGCTCTGCGGGGTTGTTGTTACGTTGGTCGTAGAGTATGCCGAGGATCGTGTTTTTTTCGTAATCGAAGGCGTGCCTGATGCCGTCACAGAATCCGAGGTATATGCCATAGACGTGCGGATAATCGCCCCGCTTGCTGAAGGCATCCTGGACGAACTTCTGTATTGTGGCGTTCCAGCCGATGTCAACAAAGGCAACCGACTCGCCGTTAAAGAACCCAATCTGCCGCAGATAGCTATGTAGAAGCCTTCTGTTGCCACGGGCATACTTGATAACGCCGCGTTGGAATCGTTCATCCTGAAGCAGACTCATGAATCGCTTGTCCTGCCAGGCATTTATTGGCTGCCTCAGCTCGGTAAAGCCATGCCTGCGGGCAATTTCAAAGAACTCCTCAACGGGCAGGCCATAGACACTAAATAACGAATAAAGCCCCTCCTGCTTGGGATTAAAAAACGGCAAGACCGCCTTTTCAAAGGTAAGTCCCCGATAAACGGAGGCCAGGGCCGTAGACTTTCGCGTCAGGTACACATACTCTGCCGGCGGTATTTCTTCAGCGGTCAGGAACTCAGGGGCAGCGAGCTTAAACAGTTCATAGAAGAGCTCGCCCTCTCTGGCAAGAAAAAAGGCCTTCTTGATCTTATGCAGCTTGATGGCAGATACCACCCCGTAGACAAAGGTCGCATAGACGGGACCAAGAAACGAAAATCCGTATTGGTAAAAGAAGTCCCCAAGGCTTTCCCCTGGCCCCTCCCCCGGACGTATCATCTGCAACAGGTGCCTACCACGCCAGTAGGGGGTCTCTGCTGCAAAGCGATGGTAGGTCAGCAGGGCGTATTTTCTCTTGTGGTAATCGAGGTCAAAGAGGTGTATGGTGTTTATCCCCAGGTTTGCCGGTATCCTGAAGTCCGAGTGTGTGTTATCCCCAACATGCAGCACCCTCTCAGGGAAGGTCTTCTGAGCAAACAAGACCTGTTTGAACAACCGTCCCGAGTGCTTGCCAACCCTGCTCTCCGATGAGACGTAGATACAGTCAAAGAACTCCATGATTGCCTTGTCTTCAAATATGGCCTCTATGTATTGTCTGTCCAGGTACATGTCGGATATGGCTATTATCCGCTTCCCTGCATCTTTGAGCATTTTCAGTATATCACGGATGCCATCTTTTACATACAGGACCTTCTTTTCAACCTCGAGTTCGGTACTTATAATGGCGTCAAACAACTCCTCGTCATCACCGTCCGTCAACTCCCGTACCATCCCTCTTACGATATTGCTGTAGGAGCACTCGTAGTCCTTGCCATCGGCCAGTGAGCTGTGTCTGAGGTTTGCCTCTACCTTGTTTCTGAGGTTTGAGAAATCCACCGGTGATAGCCCCTGCTCTCTTAATTTCTTTATATTCTGGCAGGCAAAGCGGCTGACTATCTCTTTCACCTTATCCGGCGGCTCTACGATCCGCTCC
>NZ_JABXWD010000478.1 GCF_019173545.1 Candidatus Magnetobacterium casense
CCTACTACTCATACAAGAGTCTGATTGAAAAGCTGAGTTGTTTTGAAAATGCCAGGGTGACACAGATTGACAATCTCCCTCCCGATGTCGTCGGATATAAGTTTGAACGTGGCGCCAGAGCCATCTACGTCCTATGGGCAGATGATGAGCCTGGTCAATGACGGTCACCACGTAAAAGCAAAGAAGGAGGGCGGCTCGCCCCTCGCTGACCCCTTTTGTGCCGGGGGTCGCTGACCCCTTTTATGCCAGGGGTCGCTGACCCCCTTGACCCCATTTTACCATGCTTTCTTAAGAAGATACGATTATATATAATGTGGACGTTTTATTACTCCGGCGGGAATATCTTTCCGGGGTTGAGGATGTTTTTGGGGTCGAAGAGGTTTTTAATCCCCTTCATTAGGTCGATGTTTATCATGTCCAGTTCCATGTCGATATACTTGGCTTTTGTGAGGCCTATGCCATGCTCACCCGAAAGAGTGCCTCCTAGGCTCAGGGTCAGTTCAAACAGTTGTCTGACCACCTTTTCGGCCTTGTTAAAGACATCCTGTTCACTTTTGTCTGTCATAATATTAACGTGTATGTTGCCATCTCCGGCATGTCCAAAACATGCAATGGGCAAGTCGTGTTTCTCCGACAACTTCTCTATTCCCATCAACAACGCCGGAACCCTGTTTATGGGGACCACCACGTCTTCGTTTATCTTAGTTGGACTTATCTTATACAGCGCCGCCGACACACTGCGCCGTGCATCCCACAGAAAATCACGCGACTGACTCTCAACGGCTACCTTGATCTTACCGCCAAACTCATTGCAGATGTTTGAGATCACATCGGCCTCCTTGGCCACAGTCCTGCGATTACCGTCAACCTCGATCAGCAACAGCGCATCTATGTCCTCGGGAAACCCCACCTGCTTCAGACGATTAACCGCAAACAGCGTCAACTTGTCCATCAGCTCAAGGGTGCGCGGGATGATACCCGAGGCGATTATCTTTGCAACCGCCCTGCCGCTGTCCTCAACGCTCGCAAAGGCCGACAGCAACGTGATGATACTATCAGGTTTGGGCAACACCTTCAAGCGAATCTTGCTGATAGTGGCAAGCGTCCCCTCGGAACCAACCAGGAGCCTGGTTATGTCGTATCCCACAACGCCCTTGGCCGTCTTGACACCGGTGTTGATCACCCTGCCATCAGGCAGCACGGCCTCCAACTGCATCACGTAGTCGCGCGTAACGCCGTACTTGACCGCACGCGGCCCTCCGGCATTTTCGGCCACGTTGCCGCCGATGCTGCATATGTTGAGGCTTGCCGGATCGGGGGGATAGAAATAGCCCTTGTCCTCAAGCTCTATCTGCAACAAGCCATTGATTACCCCTGGCTCAACCACCACGTTGAGGTTCTCCACGTCCAGTTCAATGATGCGGTTCATCTTTTCCAGACTCATCAGTATAGCGTTGGCCATCGGCACCGAACCGCCGGTCATACCGGTGCCCGCCCCGCGGGGGATCAGCTTGTAGTTGTTTTCATAGGCAAACCGTGTGATCTTTACTATGTCCGTGGTAGTTTGCGGCCACACCACCGCAGCAGGCGTGATGTCTATACCAGAGGCATCGTAGCCGTAGCACAACAGCACCTCCTTGTCCGTGGAGTACTGACCATCTGTCAGTACTTTACTCAGGCTCTTTATTCCCATAGGTTACTATTATATACCTTTTGATCTATTTTGTGATATAGTATCCCAACGATATTTAAATGCGTAAAAAATTATTACGGGGGAATGACAGACATGAAGAGGATATTTTTAGTTATTTGTATTGCCCTTGTCTCACTGTCGCTGGCCGGGGGACAGGAACAGGATAATCTCAGCCTGGACATAGCCGCAATTGGTACTAACAGCTCCGGAGCCTTGCAGGCAGTTATCGACGTACACGATCAAAGGGGCAAAAGCATCCAGGGGCTAAAGGCCGGAAACTTTACACTGATCGTTGGTAATAAAAAAGGCAAAGCCTCTTCCTTACAAAAAAAATACGAAGAACCCCTCTCTTTAATCATTGCCGTGGACGTCAGCGGTAGTATGAGCGGTGTTGCCCTATCGGATACGAAAAAATACCTCTTCAATCTCATACATCAACTCAACGATGACACCCACATAATGCTTATGACCTTCGGTGGTGAAATCAAAGAAGTCGTACACTTCACCCAAAATCGGGAACTGCTCTACAGTCAGATAGACAACCTAAAGGCGGTTGATAAGAAGACCATCCTGTATAAGGCCATCACAGACGACATAAAGACGGCCTCACGCGCTCCCACCTCAAAGACGGCCATCCTCCTGATAACCGACG
>NZ_JABXWD010000479.1 GCF_019173545.1 Candidatus Magnetobacterium casense
CCTCCTGCGCGGGAAGTTTCAGGGCAAGAAGACCTTTGCGGACGTGGTCAAGGGCATGGCAGAGTCTGTGAGGGCGGCCAAGGCCCAAGGGATCGAAACCATCGGCGTCAATGCAGAGGATGCCTCCCGAACTGAAATCGAAAGGCTTGAGGAGTTCATCATCGCAGGCAAGGAGGCCGGTGCTGACAGGTTCCGCTACTGTGATACCCTGGGTACGGAAGGACCTATTTCCATGTATGAAAACATCAAAAAGCTATCCGAACGGACCGGCTTTCCTATTGAGATGCACTGCCACAACGACCTGGGTATGGCCGAGGCAATATCGATAGCGGGTGCACGGGCGGCGCTTGAGTGCGGAATTGACACGTACATCAATACCACGGTAAATGGCTACGGAGAGCGTGCCGGTAACGCCGACCTGGTATCAATACTTCTTGCGTTGCGTTTTTCGTCCTACTTCAGGGACAATCCCATACTCGGTGACAATGTGAATCTCAAGTTGTCCTGGCGGTTGGCCAAGTACGCATCGTATGCCTTTGGGTTGCCCATAGCGATCAATCAGCCCGGGGTGGGTGCAAACGCATTTGCACACGAGTCTGGTATCCACGCCGATGGCGCCCTCAAAGACAGGAGAAACTACGAACTCTACGACCCCGAGGATGTTGGCCGTGGTGTACCCGACCTGCTTCAGACTGGAAGGGTGATAACCACCGGGGCATATGGCGGCATCAAGGGCTTCAGACACGTCTACGACAACCTTGGCGTCTACTTTGCCACCGACGAGGAGGCGCGTGATGTCCTTGAACTCGTGCAGTATGCCAACCTCCATACGCAGAAGCCTCTGACCGATGACGAACTGCGCTTTATCGCCAGTAATCCGGAAGAGGTGAGGGAGATACTACGGGTATGCATATAGAACCATCCGGCAGATACAGGGTGACCCTGATCCCGGGAGATGGTGTTGGCCCGGAGGTCTCAGAGGCCGTGGTACGGGTGATTGACGCCACGGGAGTCAAAATAGACTGGGATGTCCAGAATGCCGGTACGGATGTCTATGAGGCAGAGGGTACGCCCTTGCCTCAACGGGTCATAGACAGCATCAAGGACAACAAGGTTGCCATTAAAGGCCCCGTCACCACACCGGTGGGGACGGGCTTCAGGAGTATAAACGTCGCACTGAGACAGGAACTTGACCTCTATGCCTGTCTCAGACCCTGTAAGTCATACGCAGGGGCAAGGAGCATCTACGCAAACGTAGACCTGGTCGTAGTCAGGGAAAACACCGAAGACCTCTACGCCGGCATAGAGTTCCAGAAGGACGCAAAGACCACAACGGAGTTGATTGACTTCATAGCGGCTAAGTCCGGCAAGCATATCCGTTCCGATTCGGGGGTCAGTATCAAGCCCATATCGGTCTATGGCACCGAGCGGATAGTGCGTTTTGCCTTTGATTATGCAAGGAACAACAATCGCAGGAAAGTCACGGCAGTCCACAAGGCCAATATCATGAAGCATTCCGACGGATTATTCCTGGAGGTAGCCAGGGAGGTGGCCAAGTCCTATTCCGATATAGAGTTTGAGGACAGGATCATCGACAACATGTGTATGCAGCTTGTTCAGAAGCCGGAGCTTTATGACGTTCTGGTGCTGCCCAATCTCTATGGGGATATCGTATCAGACCTTGCTGCCGGTTTAATTGGCGGGCTGGGGTTGGCTCCTGGGGCGAATATCGGAGCGGATATTGCGGTCTTTGAGGCAACCCACGGCAGTGCACCCAAGTACAAGGGGTTGAACAAGGTCAATCCGATGGCCATGATGCTCTCCGGGGTAATGATGCTGCACTACCTTGGGCACAGAGAGGAGGCATCAAGGCTCGATAGCACCATTGCAGACCTCATCAGGGAAGGCAGGTTCGTCACCTACGACATGAAACCCTCCCCAGATGATCCCACAGCCATAGGTACCTCCAACGTGGCCGACGAAATAGTCAAACTATTAAAGGCATGAAGAAAAGAAGGGAGGCGGTTTGTGATAGGGGGTGTTTCATGCCCTCTACCCCTCCCTCAGACCCTAGTCCCACTTGACCCCATAATTCTTAACTCCAAATATGTATCTACTTTATCACAGAATATTTACAGTAACAATTATTTCCCTTTCCTTAAAAATAATAGGGCATATATATAGCGCGTTTCGATTGTGTGCAATACAAGAAAGAAAGGGGCGGTTTGTGGCAGGGGTGCCTCACCCCCTCCGCTTCTTTATCGCTCCAGGAGGGGGCAGCGCCCCCCGGCTCAATGCGCTCCTGGCCCCCTTCAGAACCCCCCGCAAGGGGA
>NZ_JABXWD010000048.1 GCF_019173545.1 Candidatus Magnetobacterium casense
GAGAGATAAATGCCATTGAGCTTTCGCAGAGCAAAGACCACGGAGACAGACTATTGTCCATACTGTGTACGACGCAAGACATCGATGCCACAATAAAGGATATCCTTGCGGGGGCACATCCTATGTCATCAAATGAACGGGATACCTACGTACTGAAGTTGTTGTTCTTAGCAAGACTTAGAGGTTTAGCCGAAAAAACAGAAAAGGAGGTAAAAAACATGCCTGTAATACTTGAGTTAAGCGAAGAAGAGATTCATAAGGATTTCCTATATAAGGAAGGTGCACGCAGGGGCAAGCTGGAGGGCAAGCTGGAGGGCAAGCTGGAGGGCAAGCTGGAGGGCAAGTATGAAGGCTTGCTTGAGGGAATCGAGGGAATGCTGGATATAAAGTATGGTGCCGACGGTTTGGCTCTCATGGCGTTTGTGAAGGGGATGACGTCTGTCGAAAAGATGGCGCGTTGTAAGGAGCTGATCAAGAGGTCAAAAACGGTTGATGAACTGAAGAAGCTATTAACGAGTACATAAGAAATTCAAATGCGATTGTCCCAACTTGTTCGTTGCATTTTTCCTGGTGACCGTGATATATTAGTCTGATAGCACGATACGCTAAATCTGAAGATGGAGTGATTTAGATGGATACGAACTCAATTGTATATGCAATCGCAGGGTTTATTATACCTTATCTCCCATATCTGACGGGACAGCTAAAGACCGACAAGGTTGAAGATACATATGCACTGCGCTGGGCAACCGCCATATGGGATAAAATCAAAAACGAGGTCAAAACCAGACCGGCCATTAGGGAAGCCATAAACGACGTCTCAGACAACATCTACGACGATGATGCCCGCAGCGCCTTCCGCCTTCAACTCAAAAAGCTCCTGATGCAGAGGCAGGATGTCCTTGAGAGTCTCTCCGGCCTGTGGATGGAGCTAAACTCACGTGGTGTCCATGCGGTGTTGGACAGGGAACTGGCATCGGCCCAATGGCTGGACGTCCTGAAGGGGTCTGACGATGTCCTCCAGCGCCTGGAGATGGTGCGCCTGCTCAGAACGGGGGTGCCACCGCAACAGATAGTGGCCAGATTTCACACAGACCTCAAGTACCTCTATCGGGTACACTCGGCATTTACCCTCAGTGGGGTCTACGGCATACTCTCCGGTTCAAACATACGACACTGGATGGATGGCCTCAACCCCGATGACCCTTTCCTCAGACGCCTGGAAATGATACGTCTGTTGCGCACTGGCACACCCGTAGAAACTATAGCCACCGAGTACAACGCCACAAAAGAATACATCTACAGACTCAACGACCGCTTTACCCGCTCTGGCACCCTGGGTATATTCACCGAAGACGATATGCTGAAGTATCGCTCCTTTAACCCCAGACTCATACGCATATGTTCGTTTAACCTCCACGGCCTGCACGATGAAAACCCAATGCGCCTCAAACGCATTGCCAACGAGCTATCCGTCTTTGACCCTGAGCTGTGCGCATACCAGGAGGTCATAAGTGGCGCCGGAATACAGGAGACAAGCGCACAGATAGCAAACTGGATGACCAAGATCACCGGCTGCTACTACAGAACTCACTATGCCTACTGCCACCAGTTTATGGATAAGTATCCCGAAGGAGTGGCAGTATCGGCCAAGGCCCAACTGGTCAACGCTCAACGCATAGACCTCAACAACGATCTGACCGACAACGTCCGTCCGCTGATGGAGCGTTATGCCGCCACGGCCGATATTGACTTGTATGACTCCAGGGTCGTCTTTGCCTCCGTGCATCTTGACCACAGCGACAATCCAAATATCCAGCTTGCACAGGCCGAAAAACTGCTCAAGGAACTCAAACTCCGTTACCGCCACAGTGACTACCTCTGCACGATCATAGCAGGGGACTTTAATAGCAAGGAAAACTCTCCGGTCATGCAATACCTCACCGAAGAGGGCTACGTGGATACCTACAGGCAGTGCCATCGCCTTGGCGGTGATACCTTTCCGACAACCAATCCGTTCGCCAGGATTGACTACATAATGGTAAAAGGAAATGTCAGGGTAAAAGCGGCTGAACTCATACTCAATGACCCTGAACTCAGTGACCATATCGGATTGTTGGCCGTTATTGAATAACAAAAAAATACATAACATTTAGGAGTGTGTGAAATGCCTCATCGTCGTGGAAACTTTGTTTTAGCTTATCAATGGGACCATCACTGTCATGAGCTTTTTGAAGCGACAAAGGGTAAGTTTCAGCATGTACTCAGAGAGCTTGGTGAGCTGGACTATCAGGATGTCCCCAATACACAGGATTTGCTGTTTTATTTCAAAAAGTGGCACTACAACCAAGACCTCTTTAACTGCACCATCGCAGATATAGACAGAAAGGTTCACGTGATAAACTCCCTGGGATACCGGGGATATGGTGTCAACATAGAACTGTTAAACGCCATGGATGCCCTGAAAAAAGACTATGAAGGACATATCCGCTGGCGCCTGCAAGAGACCTTCAAAAGACATCTGGGCCTGTTGCAAGAGACCATCGACATCAATGACAGACAACTACAGTCAATGGACACCTTCTACATCATCACGCGCCTGTGTGACACGCTGGGCTGGACCGAAGAAGACCATCTGCCCGCCGCCTGCCGCCATGTACGGCTCGATCTCGACCTGTACTTCCGGATCATGGCCGAGGAAACCCCATGGACCGTCAACACCGCTATATTTCAAAAACTGTTTCTGCACCTAGGATGCTCCTCCATGACCATCATGAAGGGAACCGTCGGACACGAGGACACACTGCCCCCAAAAGAGTTGAAGCTCATTGGCAATCTCAATTTCATCGAAATGTATAAAGAAACCTTTTCTCAACTCCACACCTTTACGGATATCAACATCGACTTGCTCAAGCGCATCCACCTGACATTCTCCAAGGGACTGGTGCCCAATGCGGGTAACTTCAGACCATACGACTTCCCCGACAGAAACGGTGTCACGTGCGAGTTTGGTAACTTCAACAGGGAAATATCCGACCTGGGCTACGTCCTGTGGGAGACCGGGCAGAGCTTTCACAACCTCGATTCATTTGTCTATGACCTCGCACGCTCATATTACATGTTCATCGGCATACACCCCTTCTGGGACTCCAACGGTCGCGTGGGAAAGTGCTTCCTCAACTACATGCTCCTAAAAAAGGGACTCCCACCCATCAGCTTCAACAACTCCGAGGAGGTCTTTGCACTGCCACGCTATGGTGGCAGCATGGAGGACATGTACAACTACGTCAAAAAAAGAATACTCTTCGCCGTTGACGCATACTTCTACGAACGCTGGAAACTGGAGTACCTCGGATTTCTCAATAAACAAATATACAATGTATCTTTTGATTCCGGGTTCTACTTCAGGCAAATAGACGACAGTCCACAAAAACTGGAGACCCATTTTATTGCCTACGTCGTCAGCAACAATGACCACCTGTTTAAACAACTGGCAGACCAGTGTCGTGTTGTCATGCCCAACGAACACCTCGTACAAAACATTAGCATCTACTGCGGATTTACAAAGGGTCAGAACAAGGACTGGCACCACAAAATCACTTTTAACAGAAACGTTTTTATCAAAGAGGTTGCCTCCGACATACCGGGCACAAGGGCATTCGACATCGACTTCGTGATAGACCTGTACGACCGCCACTACGATTACCCCTGTTTTAGTTGCTGTGTGGTGTCACAGGAAGGCGGCTATATTTTTAACAACAAGGGCTTAAACTATACTTATACTATCCAGAGGTAAAGAAAACATGGAAGGATTTGCTGAAGAATACTGTCATCCGTCATACAAGTGGATAGGTCAGAGGCGTTTCGTGACCAACGTCCAGGGGTGGAACATATCCAACTTTCCCGGGGGGATCGGATTTTCGTTTTGCGACTGTGGGCCGGGTATGGCGCTAAAGGTGCTTTTAACGGTGTTCCGAAAGGACGGTATCTGTGAGTATTACCTCATGGATGCCTATCACAACGGACACTTCGGTGACAACTGGCAGAAGTGGCAAACCCACCAACTGCCGCTCTTTCCCTATGAGGGGCTGCACGGGCACGCTGAAAACATAAAATTCTCCTACATAATCCACAAGGATGGCCGTTCCATACCATCGTACTATGAGTACAAGTTTGCATCGATACATGACTTTCACAAGGGGCGGGTGGAAAACTCCGACTTCCACGACAGTTACTTTAAGATACCCAACCCCTACCGCACCTTTGAAGTAGAGCGCACGGAGGTTCAGGATGCCCTGGACAGGATCAACACCCTCTATGGCGATCTGCCGGTGCGTCCCTTCTTCACGCGCGGAAACACCTGGAACACAGACCATCCCATCCACGAAATCCACAAACACATAGACTGGGTCATCGAACGCAAAAAGGCCGACCCCGAGGGCCGACACTACATCCAGATGGCCATCTTTGACTTTGACAACTACCACGTGGCACAGCACCTCATACATGCAGTGCAGGCCGGCGTTGAGGTCGAGTGCATTGCCGACTGGCCGGCGGTAAGCTCCCTCAACGTTACCGAAAACATCGCCAAGATGAGACGTGCCGGCATACCCATCTACGGCATAGTCAGAAACACCCCCTGTGACCCCACTGAGGGCATTGCCAGTATGCACACCAAGATCATCATCTTTGACGGCGAAATAGTACACTCCAGCTCCTACAACCTGCACTTTCACCTCTGGGGTGGTAACTGGGAAAACGGACTCGTCTACTACTCTCCGGACTTTGTCACCGTGTATTCCAACATCTATCATGCCTTACGGGGCGGGGTAGTGCAGAGGTTGAGCGTTACCCCGGAGCAGCGTTACAATCTCTACTACAGCTTTGGCAGTTACTACACGCCGTTTCGCGACTACTACAGGGCACAGGACGCCATCGTCACGGAGATCAACAACGCCAAACACACGATCATCGTATCCATGTTTGACATCGGTTATATCACGGGCGTATCCTCTTACGACAACCACGAAACGGATGTCATAGCGGCCCTCATCAACGCACGTAATCGTGGCGTGCGGGTCAAGATCATCCTCAACGGCATGATCTGTCACACCGGGGAACTCCCACAGAGCTGGGACACCGCCAAGTGGAGACCGCTCAAGGAACCCGTTAAGCGACTCAAGGACAATTGGATGGAGCTGGTGTTTGTCTACTACTGGGAGAGTATTTACTCACCGTTGCATCACAAGTTTGCGGTCTTTGACAACTACACCGTCATCACCGAATCATGCAACTGGTACGTCGCCAGCCTGTACTCCGACGAGGTCTTGTCGGTGGTAAGGGACGAGCGCCTCGCCAGGGAATTCACCGACGAAGCAAACAAGATATGCCAGAGCTTCCGCCTCGGATACGACTAGAAAAAAGAGAAGAAAAGAATGGGGGACTTTGTCCCCCCTCAGACCCCCCTACAAGGGGTCACGGACCCCTTGACCCCGTAAAGGGTGGTGAGCAGGTGGGGGCGCAATTTGAGCTATGGTACCTGCTGCATTTTCATTACTACGATACTGCTATAGACATAGATTCGTACAAGAAGATGCTTTCAGGCCTTTTAGATCGTAAATATCAAAAAAACAGTAGAGACATGTACGCAACGCTTAAAGACAAACAAGATGCTGCAATAAGAAATGCCAGGAAACTGTTAGAGAGATACAACCCTCATGTCCCTGAAAAGGATAACCCTTCAACGACAGTCCACCTGCTCGTGGAAGAGCTAAATGTGTACAGAAGTGACAAGTGGGGTTACGGATAGGGGGTTGGGGTAATACAGGGGTTGAGCGTTACCCCGGAGCATCCTTACAATCTCTGCGACACACGATTATGAATCGGTTGTTTGCCATGACAGTGGGGGGATTGTTCCTCCTTGTGCTTTTAACGCCTGGCGTTGTTGCGACATTTGACGGTCCCCTGCCGGTGAAAAACCAGTTTCCGCTGAGTCTCTACCTCCTGTCTCCCCGATACGAATCCCCACGCCTGGAGGACAGTCTGACGTTTAACCTCGCCTACAGCTCCATCTACATGGTGAGACAATCGAAGGACTACGCCGTGGGGATTGACCTGGAAAGCTCCGAACTGAGCATCGCCCTCAAAAAGGTCGCCTTTGATTCGGTGGAGTTGTCGGCAGAGGTTCCCGTTGTGATCTTTACGTCGGGCGTGATGGACAACGCCATCAACAAGTACCACGAAACCTTTGGGTTTGCCGACTATGGCAGAAGAAACCGACCTCTGAACTCATTCCTGTTCAGCTTCAAAGGCAATGGCAAGACCCTGATCGATGGCAAGGACGGCTACATCGGACTTGGCGACATAAGGCTCGGTATAAAAACGCCGCTGTTGACCTCAGACCCGCTGGTCAGCGTCATGTTCGATCTGGAGCTACCAACGGGCAGCAGTCCCAGGGCAGGTATTGGCAACGGAAGCATCGATGCAGGATGCAGACTCATCTTAAGCAAGGAGCTGACCAGCCGCCTGAAGTCCTATGCGGCTGTCGGTGTTGTCTTTCCGGGCGATTACCGTGGGCAGGAGGCCATCAAACTCAGAAGTTACCTCCACGGCGCCGCCGCCCTGCAGTACGATTTCTCAAGACGTTTCGTGCTTATCGGGCAACTCACCGCCCAGGGTTCCGCATACCCCAACACCAAAATTCCGCAGATAGACAGGACGGCAGCGCTCCTTACCATAGGCGCCAGATACAAACTCGACAACAACACCGTCGAACTCTCATTCACAGAAGACCCCAGCACCTCGGGGGCGCCGGACTTCTCACTCAATCTCATGTATAAGCGATAAAGAGAAAGGAGTTATGCGATATCACCATGTATAACCTTTAGGTTTTTGATATTATCAAAGTGTGCATCGTTTGATATTAAAGTAAGACCATACTGTTGTGCAATAGCAGCAATCCATATATCATTTTCCGGAATTGGATGTCCTTTATCTTTTAGATATTTTTTTAGATTACCATATGTTAGTGCAGTTTTCACATCACAGGAAAGAACCTTGTTTTCGAGTACAAAATCATCAATACGTTTAACGTTTTCTTGAATCTTCGTTGACTTATAAGCCCCGAAATATAATTCCCCTATGACAATAGATGGTACAAATACTTCCTTGATGTCAGTTAAACTCTTACAGATATCTGGATTATTCTTAAAGATGTCTATGATGATATTTGTATCGAGCAGATATCTACCACTCATCGGTATCTACCTGTTCACAGCCTTCATCTATGGCCTTAGACATTAACTCCAAGTCATTAGGATCAATAGTGCCTGCAAACTTCAGAAGATTTTTCCCGTCAACCCCTTTTGGATTCTCTGAGTCTTCAGCCCTGTCTATTTCTTCAAGCAGGCTCAACAGTTGCTTAAGGTATTTATCATCTCTTTCATGCTCTAAAGCAAATTCAATATGTTTTCGTGCGCTGCTATAATCCTTTTTATCACGCAAGAGGAATGTGCCAAAACCCGTACAGACCTTTACCTTATCAAGTACATTGTCTTTATTTAGCTCCAAGCTTTTGTTGTATGTGTCCTCTGCCTCATCCCATCGGTTATTATCTTTACTCAATAGATAGGCAAGACTGTGATACACCTGTGCCTCGTGATGCCGATCACCTTTTCCACATTTCAAGCTTTCTTTGTATGCGTCCTCGGCATCCTTCCATCGGTTACTATCTTTGCTCAACAGATTGCCAAGACTGTGATACACCTGCGCTTGGTCAGCAGAATCACCCGAGCGTAGTTTCAAGCTTTCTTTGTATGCGTCCTCGGCTTTTTTCCATCGAGTGCGATCCTTGCTCAATAGATTGCCGAGACTGTGATACACCTGCGCCTGGTGATGCCGTTCACCCTTGCCTAACTCCAAGCTGTCCTTGTAAGCACGTTCGGCATCTTTCCACGTTTCACGCCTCTTACTCCATATCAGGCCGACAATATGCGCCGCTATTGCCGCATCACGCCTGCTTGCAACTGTATTGTGCCTTTTCTCCCAGACTGGTATCATAAACCTAAGCGATTTATTATGATTCTTCTTCTTGTAGGCATACATGCCGCGCATGAAAAAAGCGTTCAGCATATAAGGCTGCAATGATTTACCAGTTTGCCCAGTCTCCGGGATGTCCTCTTCAAGGTAACGGTCTATGACCCTCCCCGTTTCAGGCTCATTAAAGTAAGTCGCAAGATCAAATATCGCCCGAACAGTCTTTATAGCCTCGGGCTTCTCTTCTTCAATTGTAAAGGCTAATCGGGCGACTTGCAGGTCGTAGTCATTAATGTTAAAGGCAGCGAAGTCTTCAAACTCTTTTCTCTTTGCCCTAAGCGTGTCTAAAACCGTCTTGCGAATCTCTTTACCCGAACCGTTAAGTTTGCCGATACAATACTCCCTGATATCATCATGAAAGGCCCACGTCCGTATCGTCCTGTAGCGCCAGATAGGAAAATCCCGCAGCCTTTTTATAATCGCGGGGGCATTTCCATTGGCCACACCTGTCTTTTGCAATAAAGATTCCGCTAACGAGTCTTCAAGCATATTGGGAACACAAAGAACCTGCAGTGCCTCTTTCGCTTCTTTTGAAAGCACGTTCATTATTACTTCTACGCTTGATAGCCCCTTCATTTTAGAAAACTCCATCGTTTGTGTTCTAAATAGCAGCGGATAGTCTTCTTGCAAAATCAAAATAAGTTATCTCTTTATTATCGGTAATAGCATCACGACAAAACAAAAAGGGGTCTGAACCTTTTAAGTGTTCCTTTGCTGCCTGGAGCATATCACTGTTCTCAAGCCTGGCAGGAATAACAATAGGATTTTTACCAAGTTGAATAAAGCCTTTATAATTAGTTTCATTAAGAACACATACCTCGATGCCATCTATGTATCTCATTCTTTTGCACAAACAATGTAAAAATCTATTTTGACGTTTTGATTCAAAAACACCTAAACCACCCTCGCTAAAAATAAATAATAAAAACAACGATTTTTCTTTTTTAATCACTTCTTCTATGTCTATTATAAACTTATCTATTAATAACTCGATCACCCGCTCTTTTTTAAAAGCTAAACTGTTTTTTTTATATAGCTCATCTGTAATTACTGTTTGGTTAACACCGTTATAGTCCATTTTATTGCCTGCTGATGTATTATTTCCTATATTTTGATTGATCGTTAAAGTAGCATCTTTAGAGTTAAACAATTCTTCAACCATGCTCTTATAGTTTTGGAATTTATATCTGCTATCCAAATCATAAATAACCTGGTCCAACAACTCACACATTAGAGTATCAGCTTTTGAAGAATGCACTGCCTCTGCAACAGTAGTTTTTTTCTTTTGCATACTTTCCCGAATCCATTCAGCTATGTGCCATATTTCTTCATTATCGTCTACACAGATAAATGATAACTTGTTGTTGTCATTAAAGCATCTTTGAATCTTCTCTTTATAGCTTTTCCTATCGTACCACGGTATCATTCATTATCCCTTACCCTCTTCAGTATTTACTCTATCAATATTTTGTTCGATATTTTTGAATGCTATATCTCCGTTCGCCTCTGCACCGTTGCCAACAGACTGCGTGATGTCTGAACTACCATCTGTCGTTGCTTCTTGCACTATGTCTGTGAGTGAGACGTTGTTACCTTTAACTCCATCCCCGACTGACTGAATGTTACCGCTTTGCTTTGGTTGACTATCACCGCTTTGCTCCGGCTTATGTTTCTTTGACCAATAATTGACGCCAATCACTATAACAGCAAAAATGATCATTGTCACCGAGAATCCCTTCTTGTCATAAATAAAGAGGACATATGCTACAATCATAAGGCTGTAAGCAATAAACGACATTTTATTATGCATGACTCTTCCCCCGTCCTGCTCTGTCCATCGGACTCCTCTTACCTGCCCTCGCAAGGATTGCTGTCGTCATTGTCATGACCACCTTCTACCATATTATCTCATACATCTATTGTAAAACGCAACTTAAATTACAGGCCCTCCTTATTTTTTCTTCTTCACTGCCAAGAAATTTTTAGCCGCTCACTTGAATTTATAGTTGCCCTTGATTTATACTTAATACTGTTTATCTTGATAGACATTTAATTGGGAAGGCAGAGAGACAGAGCAGGTTTTCAGGTTAAGCGATGTATTTTCAGATTTGGCAGATTTATAGTCAAATTGTATTAAATAACTTATATCTAAAACATATGGAGGAGTTTTTATGAGTAGAAAGATGGTAATCCTCGATGGCTGTGGTGCATGTGCGCACGTCGTACATGCCACCAATGAGATAATAACGATTTATCCCATAACGCCGTCATCCCCGATTGCGGAGAAGTGCGATTCCAAGACCGCAGCGGGTGAGGTCAACATTTGGGGTAGCATCCCCAAGGTTGGCATGATGCAGTCCGAAGCAGGCGTGGCCGGGGCCGTGCATGGCTCTCTGTCGGCAGGCGCCCTTGCAACAACCATATCGGCCTCGCAGGGACTATTACTAATCATCCCGAACATGTACAAGATAGCCGGAGAACTGACCCCTACCGTGTTCCACATCACAGCACGTTCGCTGGCAGCCCAGGGGTTGTCGATATTTGGCGACCACTCGGACGTTATGGCGGCAAGGGCAACCGGATTTGGTATGCTGTGTTCAAAGGACGTCCAGGAGGCCATGGACTTTGCGCTGATCTCCCAGGCGGCAACGCTTGAGTCACGCATCCCCTTCCTGCACTTCTTTGACGGCTTCAGAACCTCCCACGAAGAGGCCAAGATCGAAGAGCTGACCTTTGACGACATGCGGGCAATGATCAACGACGACCACGTCATAGCCCACCGCAAGCGCGGCCTCAATCCCGATACCCCCTCAATGCGCGGTACCGCACAAAACCCCGACGTCTACTTCCAGGGCCGTGAGACGGTCAACAAGTACTACCAGGCCGTCCCCGGCATCGTACAGAAGGCCATGGACAAGTTTGCAAACATTGTTGGCAGACAATACAAGCTGTTTGACTACTACGGTGCCCCCGATGCCGAGCAGGTTGCCGTGATCATGGGTTCCGCCGGCGACGTCGTAATCAGCACCATAAACGCACTCAACGCAAAGGGCGCAAAACTCGGCCTCATCCAGGTCAGACTCTACAGACCATTTGACACCGCCGCTCTGGCAGCCGCACTGCCCGCCACGGTCAAGTCAATTGCCGTCTTAGACCGCACAAAAGAACCAGGCGCTACCGGTGAACCCCTCTACCTCGACATCAGAACCGCACTGGGCGAGGCTATGGAGCAGGGTATCGCCAAGTTCACAAAGTGGCCAAAGATCGTCGGCGGTCGCTACGGACTCGGCTCCAAAGACTTCACCCCAGGCATGGTCAAGGCCGTTTATGACAACATCATGTCTACAATTCCCAAAAACCACTTCACCATCGGTATCAACGACGACGTCACCGGTGGAAGTCTGCCCTTTGACAAGAACTTTGACATCGAAGGCAAGGACGTCTACCGCGCCATGTTCTACGGCCTGGGCGCAGACGGCACCGTCGGCGCTAACAAGAACACGATCAAGATCATCGGCCACGAGACCTCAAACTACGCACAGGGATACTTCGTCTACGACTCCAAGAAGTCAGGCTCCATCACCACCTCACACGTGCGCTTTGGAAAGGACAAAATCACACACCCCTATCTGATCTCAAAGGCCGACTTTATCGCCTGTCACAACACAACCTTCCTTGAGAAGTACGACATGCTGGCCAATGCCACAGAAGGCGCCACCTTCCTCCTGACCACCGCCGCCCCCAAGGACAAGGCCTGGGACACCCTGCCCGCTGAAGTGCAACAGGGCCTCATAGCCAAAAAGATGAAGTTCTACATCATAGATGCCATCGCCCTGGCCGAAGAGCTTGGCCTTGGTACCAGGATCAACATGATCATGCAGACGGCGTTCTTTGTTATCTCAAACGTTATCCCCAAGGAAACCGCCATCAACGCAATAAAGAAAGAGATCAAGGCAACCTACTACAAAAAGGGCGACAAGGTTCTTGAGATGAACTACGCCGCCGTTGACAAGGCCCTCCAGGGCATCGTAGAGGTTCCCGTTCCCGCTGCCGTTACAAGCAAGCTGACAATGCGCAGGGCGGTATCAGAGGATGCCCCAGAGTTTGTCCAGAAGGTCACTGCCACCATCATAAAGGGCTATGGAGATAGTCTTCCTGTGTCGGCTATACCCAACGATGGCGCCTGGCCCACGGGTACAACGCAGTACGAAAAGAGAAACATCGCAGTACAGATTCCCGTGTGGGAGCCGGATGCCTGCATACAGTGCGGCACCTGTTCGTTTGTCTGCCCACACGCATCTATAAGGATCAAGGCATACGATCCCGCACTCCTGGCCAACGCACCGGCGGAGTACAAGTCGGTCAACGCCACCGGCAAGGAGTTTGAGGGGATGAAGTTTACCGTCCAGGTAGCCCCTGAAGAC
This sequence comes from Candidatus Magnetobacterium casense, assembly GCF_019173545.1. GTDB lineage: Bacteria > Nitrospirota > Thermodesulfovibrionia > Thermodesulfovibrionales > Magnetobacteriaceae > Magnetobacterium > Magnetobacterium cryptolimnobacter. Next base: position 12,519 of record NZ_JABXWD010000048.1, read on the forward strand.
TGTGTTGGCTGCTATTCATGCGTAGAGGTGTGTCCTGGACGCAAGAAGGACGCCGACGGCAAACGTACCGAGGTCAAGGCAATCAACATGGCGATTCAGGAGCCAATTCGTGCCGCCGAGGTCAAAAACTACAGTTTCTTCCTGTCCTTGCCGGAGACCGACCCGTCCAAGTTCAAGCTGACCACGGTCAAGGGCACACAGCTTGTCAAACCGCTGATGGAGTACTCCGGGGCGTGTTCGGGTTGCGGTGAGACGCCATACATCAAGCTCCTGACGCAGCTCTTTGGCGACCGCCTCATGATCGGAAACGCAACGGGATGTTCATCCATCTACGGAGGCAATCTGCCTACAACGCCATACACAAAGCGCGCAGATGGCAGGGGGCCGTCGTGGGCAAACTCCCTCTTTGAGGACAACGCCGAATTCGCACTCGGAATGAGGCAGACGGTGGACAAGTTCAATTCAATGGCATTGGAGCTCCTTGACAGACTGAGCGGTAAGTATGCAGGCCACAAGCAGCTCTTTGACGACATAAAGAACGCCGACCAGTCAACCCAGGAAAACATCGAAATCCAGCGCGGTCGCATTGCCGAACTGAAGAAGCTCCTACAGGGTGATTCCTCCACAGAGGGCAAAAACCTCCTGTCGATAGCCGACTACCTCGTTGTAAAGACGGTGTGGGCGCTCGGTGGTGACGGTTGGGGCTATGACATCGGCTACGGTGGTGTAGACCAGGTGCTGGCCTCCGGCGAAAACATCAACATAATGATCATGGACACAGAGGTATACTCAAACACCGGTGGTCAGATGTCCAAGGCGACCCCACGTGGTGCAACGGCACAGTTTGCCGCCGGCGGAAAGCGCACAGGTAAAAAGAACATCGGCCTGATCATGGCCACATATGGCAACGTCTACGTGGCGCAGATATCCTTTGGTGCAAACCCCTCACAGACCATCAAGGCAATGATCGAGGCAGAGAGCTACAATGGCCCGTCATTGATAATCGCATACTCCACCTGTATCGCACACGGATCGGATATGGCAAAGAGTACAGAGAGGCAGAAACTCGCAGTCTCCAGCGGCTACTGGCCTCTGTACAGGTACAACCCGCTGCTCGAAAAAGAGGGCAAAAACCCCATGCAGCTAGACTGCAAGGATCCGTCTACGTCGCTGGGTGAGTTCGAGTTCGCAGAGAACCGCTATCGTGCCCTGAAGCAGATGAACCCTGAGGTAGCCGACCAGCTCCTCAAGGAAGCCGAACAGGACGTCAAGAGAAGATGGAACATACTCAAACACTGGTCCAACTGGTCACCTGTTTAACCAACTAACCCCAAAAAAACAAAGAGAAGACAAGGAGGGCGGCTCTGCCCCCTCCTTGACCTCCCCCGCAAGGGGACCAGTCC
>NZ_JABXWD010000480.1 GCF_019173545.1 Candidatus Magnetobacterium casense
CTAATTCCAGGGAACTAACAATCTTTATATCTTCTGGAAGCCCTTCTTTATCTGTATAGGATTGTTCGGTACAAGTGTTGTCAGCAACTGTAACCCCATAAACTCTTGCAATTGACTTGCATAACCGAACCATCCGTATTTTTCCGAGTTGTCGTTCTCAAGTACATATCTACCAATATAGGATATACTACCTTGTAATGTCAAGGCTTATTTTGGGGTGAATATATCTACGAGCTTTGAACTTTTTTACCTCTTTTTGTCTGCAACCCCGCATGAATACTATGCACATCTCTCCGTGTGTGCCTACTCGCCCAAAACCCAAGCCAGAGCATGTCATTGATGCCGTCGCCGTTGTAGTCGCTGGAGGTCTTCATGTCCCAGGAATCGGCGCCTGACCTGTGCTCCTTTAGCGGCGCCATTACACTGGCCGTACCGGATTTGGGTTTAACGAAGTCTCACCCTTTATCGTTATGCCATCCATCAGCCAGATGACATCCCTGCCCGTGACGGTGTTGTGCAGGTGGATGTCGGTCTTGCCGTTGCCGGAGCCGGAACTGCCGGAGGTGATCGTTATCCAGGCAGCGTTGCTCGTTGCCGTCCATGCGCATCCGGTGTTTGCCGTTACGCTGATGCTGTCACTGCCGCCGGAGGACGGGATGGTCTTGCTTGTTGGCGTGATTGATTTGCTGTTACAGTTTGGTGTGGGAGTGGGTGTGGGAGTTGAGGCTAAAGTAAACGTCGCTGTCACGCTCTTTACCGCAGATATCGTCAGCGTGCAGGTCGAGCTTGACCCGGTGCAATCGCCGCTCCAACCCGCAAACGCTGAAACGGAGTTTGCCGCCGCTGTCAGGGTTACAGACGTACCATTGCTATAGTAAGTCGTGCCGGTATTGCCGCTCCAAGAGAGATTACCCGTTGAAGCGGTTACTGTGCCGGAGCCTGTACCGGACTTCGAAATGGCCAAATTGACCAAATTATCAACTTGTCCGGCACGAACTGGCCAAACACACATGCCGTCGCTGGACTTACCGTCGGCGAGGACGAAGCCATCGACCATGCGGACGACCCACGCGAGGGACGTATCGTTAGCGTAGGTAGTCGACGACCAGTAGTAGTCAGACTGCACATTGGTAAAGGGATGACCGGATGGAAGCGATGGGCTATATATTGCACGGTCAACAAGGCTGAACAACTCTTTTCTGTTTGGCAGCCGCCAGTCGGTATAGCCATACGTACCAGCCCCGGTGTTCATTGATGCGACATAGTCCAGTGCCTGCTGCCATGTTTTGGTTGCAGCAGGAAGGTTGACGTCTTTTGTCCACATCAGCCCTGTGAGGTTATCGGTGGCCGTCTGGTTGCCGTTGTCCGTGAAACGCGGGCTGGGTCAGGCAACGCCCGCCTCGATTGCACCGTCGTCGCCCGTGGCGTAGGTGGTCGTCTGCCCCGTCTGCGGCAGTTGGATGGTACCGGCCATCACTATGGCGGGTAGCAGCAGTGACATGATTAGCATTGCTAAAGTAACTTTCTTCAACATTTGTTTCCTCCTTTATGTTTGTATTGCCCCATAATAGATTCCTGCTTTCGCAGAGCCTGCCCCTGAATTGAACAGGGGAATGACATATATGCCCGATGTTCACAATCCCCTAACGCATAGCACACCACCTCCCAATTTGAAGATTGTCTGAACCTTGTATTGATCACTTTGCTCCCTACGGTCGCAGGGCAGATTAATAGATTTACAGGATGAAGACAGGGAGGGTTTTTTTAACATAATCGATACAGTTCTTGGCCTGATAATCCCTTAATCCGTTAAATCGTGGTTCAGACAGTTTGAAAAGACAACACAACCCCTTAACTATCAGCCGGAGGTATACACGACGATAGTAAGGGTTATCGGTAATAAAGCAGATTAATAGCGGAGGTACGTTATACGCGCACGAGAGAGGGACAAGAACCGTGCCAAAACTTTACATCTTTACAACACATAAATGCTCGGGCACACTAAAAAACCCTCCTTGTTAAAATTCTTCACGGACACTATAGCAGCGCTGTAATAGCACAAGCATTTCAGAAAAGTCAATAGTAAAGATTTGGTGGGCCAGAAATTTTTTCTGAGTCACATTTAAACTTATGCGAGTAAAATATGTCTGAACCTTGATTTAACTGATGGCCGTATCAAGGATTTTTTTTTGGGCAGCAGTTTTTCGGCCCCGTATAGTATAATAAACCTTCATGAATAGGAGCACTATTCGCCCCCGCCCATGAAAATTGCGAGAGCCTTATGCATTGTGCCCTGGTTCTACTGCTCTTGACAGTTTTTTCATTCAACTG
>NZ_JABXWD010000481.1 GCF_019173545.1 Candidatus Magnetobacterium casense
AACCGAGTGCGATGAGGCAGAGGACGTTGTTAAAGAATTCTTGACTAAAAAAGAGGATTTCTGTATAATAAACAATATGGATATCTTAAAGAAGAACTATGGGATAGACTTGAGCGATTTTGCTGACCAGAGGCAGACATCGGCGGTGCAGGCGTCGGAGCCGGAAGCGGGGGCGGAGCCGGGGCCGGGCCTTTACAGGGCATTTCCCGACGTTCATCAAACGGATGGCTTCTTCTTTACCGTGATGACAAGACAATGAGGGCAATATTAAGGATCGTACTGTTCTTTTTCATATTCAGCGTAGTGACTGTCATTACCGGTTATGTGACCTTTGGCCTGCTGACTACGAGCAAGAGCATAGCGGTTCCTGATTTGCGTGGCAAGAGTCTTTTGGATGCCAACGGGATATTAAGCGGGGTCAAGCTCTACCTCAAGGTGGAAGGAGAGACCTACGACAGTGTCATCCCAAATGGTCAGATAGCCAAACAGAACATCCCCGCAGGCAATAAGATAAAGGAAGGACGAACCATTTCAGTGGTCATGAGTAAGGGCAAACGCTCTCAGACGGCAGAAGACCTTCGCGGTCAGCCCGTGGAAAAAACCCAGGACATGGTCGCCGTCAATAAACAGGATGTCGCAAAGGTGATCGAGGTACATTCCGATACGGTTGAAGAGGGCAAGGTGATAGCCCAATGGCCATCCCCTGAGGACAAGGGTGGTGGTGAGGTTTCCGTGGTGATGAGCAAGGGACCATATGCCTCACCGGTCTACTGTCCAGACTTCATGGGTCAGGACGTTGCGCAGGCACAGGAGCTTGCAAAATCCATTGGGCTTGAGGTCAATATCACCGGCACTGGCGTCAGGATCAACGCACAGTTGCCCGCCCCCAATACGGTAATTAAAAAGGGAAGCACGGTTGAACTAAAAGCAACCTTCTCCGATGAGTAAATTCGTATCCTCTTTAAAGGGCAGAGTAAGTTTTATTTCACTTTCACGGTTCAAAGGCATGGATCACTGCTCCATTCCCTGTTCAGACCAGGAACATGGTTCGCAGCAATAACAGTTACAGCCGTTTTCCAAATGCAACTGTTTGCACTTAATCCAATCAAAATATGCTATATTTTGGGTGCTTGCATATAGCAATGAGCACGTAAGTATCTCCGTCGATACGAAAATAAGCCCTATATTCAGCATTGATCCTAATCTGCCAGATATTTTGACTTTCGTTATATTTTTTAGCTCGCAGGGAAGGATAACGGTAAATAAGAGTTTCATATTTTATAGAGAGCAGCTTTGAACTCCTCAATACTGTCAAAGGGGCCAAAGACCCGACCTTCCTGGTAGTCCTTCACCCCTTCAGCAATAGCGGCGTCAATTCCTTCGCTGCCTGAAACAGCCCTGGGCTTAAAAACGATGGTCTTATCCTGACAGACTACTTCTAGAACATCCCCTTCTTTGATGTGCGCTTTTTCTCGAATCTCAGCCGGGATGGTAACCTGAAATTTATTGTTTACCTTTACCTGTGACATGATGCCTTCTCCACAGTTGTGCATATTTTTGAAAGTTGTAAAATACAACCGTTATACCTCTATTATAGCAGAAGTGTGTCATTGCTGGCTTGACCAAGAATCCAGGATGCGTAAAAATATAGTTATACTAAAATGACGCAGGTTTTTTCAGGCATGATAATTGAGTGTGAAATAATGGGGTCAAGGGGGCTGGCCCCCTTGCAGGGGAGGTCTGAGGAGGGGGCGGAGCCGCCCTCCTTCTTTCTTTTACCGTGGAATATAAAGAAGATACCTCCTCTTAAACGACACGGCAGGCAGGTGAGCTGCTATGCCATTACCACTGTCAGCTCCAGCGCCGAAGACAGGGTCAGCCGTTGATTGCCCAACAGTGGAACCTTCTTGCCCGTTGACAGGCGCACGTCGTCGAGATATGTTTCGTTTGTCGTGTTGAGGTCTTCGATGTACCAGGTACCATCCTCACATGTAAATCTGGCATGTCGCCTGGATACCGTCTTGTATGGCTCGATAACGTCCGCTCCAACGGCCATGCGACCAACAACGTCACCGTCTCGGACGGTTATGCTGTTGCCATCGCTTGTCGTAAGCATCAGCGTCGGGCCGGTTTCCGGAACTACTTCCTCAGCAACCGGGCGTGTCTCCTGGACGGCAACACCTGAGATGTCCCCCAGACAACGCTCACACATTACCTCCGTGGGGGCGTTTTGGACATTGCACGTAGGACATACCTTAACAGATGACAACCTGCACCGCCTCGGTATCCGTTTGCCTGGGAATGCCTATTACATAAATACCCGTTGG
>NZ_JABXWD010000482.1 GCF_019173545.1 Candidatus Magnetobacterium casense
AGCTTAACACCTACAGTGGTTAGAGGAGGGATTCTCCACAAAGAATGGCTTTATTGGCAGGATTGCATTCTTAGCTTAACACCTATGGGGCGGAGCCGCCCCTTTCTTTTCTCTTACGGTCAAATGTGCCCTATGTCAATGGGGTCAAGGGGACATTCTCTAAAGCACTAATCGAACCTGAAGGCATATAACCGTGCCCTGATGAGTGCGAACCTGAATCGGACAATTTTTCCGGCCAGCGACGAAATATCGGCTGAACCTCTCCATGTGACGCGTTGCCAGAGGGCGGAACCTGAGACGGCGTCACAGACATCGAGCGTAAAGCCCACGATGGGGGTTAGTTCCAGGGCCGGTTTGACTTCCAGGATTTCGACCTTTATTTGTCCGCCGGTGTATGAGACGGCGTTGAGGCTGAGACTGTTGCCGCTGAATACGCACGGATAGGTGTAGAACTCGCCCCTGAGATTGGCCTCAACGGCGACAAAGCCATCCTGCCTGATGGTTGCCAGGTAGAGGGCAGGACGCTCATCGGTGTATTCGTTGTGTGCCCTGCGCGAAAAGAACACGGGGAATGCCCACAGGTCATTGCCGTAGGGGACGATCCCGTTGCCCGTGTAGATGGTGACCTTATCGGGTCTGTCGTCGTTTGAGATAATCGGGTTGCCCTGGGGGAAGGACCAGTGGTTTGCATCGCGGCTTAGTGCGATGTGGACATCAACGGTGTCCGTATCCCTGTGGTAGAGGGCTGGAAACATGATGTGTGCGTTGTCGGCCCCCGGCCATTTGTGATAGCTGTTGGTGTATATGTCCGTGTATGGCCCCCAGGAGGTCTGTGGCATGACGAGGGGGCGTGGTGCGGGGAACTTGCCGAAGTCCCTAGATTGCGCACGAGTTATCATGCGACGACCACCGGAGCCGTATCGGTTTTTTGGATACCATCCGCGCAGGTAGAGGGCATATTTACCGCTGTCTTCGTCAAAGGTGCCTACGGACTGCGTGTCGCTTGTGTACTTGAGGATTGGCTCAGGCAGTGTCTTCCAGTGGATACCGTCGGGTGATGTTGCGCCATATAGCCAGCTCTGCAGAGTGTAGCCTTCCTCTGCCGGGCCAAGGTGTGCGAGCTTGTAGCGTTCCTGCGGTGGCGCATAGGGGTCGATAAAGACCGTTGCCCCGTGGGCGCCCACTTCTCCGCCGCTGTCCTTTGTGCCAAGGCCGTAGACGATGTTGTTGTCGCTTGAGCCTTTGTACGGGATGAGGCCTAAATTGGAACGATGCCAGTGTTTACAGTCCTCTGATTGCATGTAGCAGAGTTTGTCGAATTCCTGACCCTTTTCGTTAAAGTCATACGTCGCATACCACAGGCGATACAGGCCATCCTCATAGAGCATGGTGCTGTAGGCCCCGATAAATCCAAGCGGGTCGTTGTGGACAAACGGTTCGGCGGCTATCTCCGGGCGCATTACCTTTAGCTCAATCCCATACGGGCTTAACCACGGCAACAGACCGTGCTTGTCCTGGTAGAACTTCCAGAATGGTATCCCATACCCCGGCTCTATCAACTGCCAGTCAATAAATACGTTCTTCCTGCCCCTTATAAAATGCTGCGGGAGCGTGCCTATGTTTTTAATGCTCATCGAAAAAGAAAGAAAGGCAAGAAGGGGGCGGCTCCGCCCCCCCTTCAACCCCCCTGCAAGGGGAGGGGCGAGGCGCCCCGGCCACGAAGAAGTCCCCTTGACCCCATCCTGAGGTGGCTTGAGTGTGGCATGGAAGTTGAGTGGATGTCTGCCTGCAGGCTTGTTTTATTAGTGTCAAATGTATATCTGCTCACTATACTCATATCTGATCAGAGAATTTCTTCCAAATAAAGTTGTATTATAAAAAAGATCGTAAAACCGTTTCTCTATTATTCTCTTAATGTTTACTGTTGATGCATCAACAATATTTTCACTTATATTTTTAATAAAAGCGTCTTTAATTGTCCTGAAAAAATATATCAATGTGCATATAGTGTGGGTACCACTGCCTTCTTCGCCAATGAAAACAGTGTAATCTTTGACTTCAAAGTCAAACTTCTTAATCGTTCCAAAATTCTCAATGTACATTCTATGCATAGCTGAACCTCTATCTCTGCTTTATATCCGCTGCATGTGACCTGATTATAAAAGAATCTTCTCTTGTAATGCAAGTGGCCCAAAAAAGACTACTTTCCACCGGGTGCATAAAAAAGTAGTTGGTGGCTTCGTCAAAGAAAGAATGGTGGCTTCGCCCCCTACCCCCTACAAGGAGGGCGGCTCCGCCCCCTCCTTGACCTCCCCTGCAA
>NZ_JABXWD010000483.1 GCF_019173545.1 Candidatus Magnetobacterium casense
CCGGTAATGAAAGGAAAGAGCGTCTACGGCCCTGGCGACACTGCATTTGTCAACATGCAAGGAACACCAGTATCCCTTACACTGCTCAACACAGACAAATACACCACACCATTGCTCGTGACAGCATGCTACCAATACGAGACATCTGCTTCAGGAAACATCTGCATAGACCCTGACCCGAGAAGCGTGACAACAAAAGACAAGGTATGCACGCCAAAAGACGTAAGCCTCGGAACACAAGGAGCACCAGTGGCAGTAAGCACAGTAAAACTCGAAAGCTCGCCAGGCACAACAAGATTCACAATACAAGTCCAAAACGTCGGGCGCGGACAGCCATTCAAGCCAGGAGTCCAATACCTTGCCAAGTGCAGCCCACACGACCAGCAAGGACTGGCATACAACGAACTCGGCTACGTCCAAATAATGGATGTCCGCGTGGCAGACATGAGCATAATAGCAAGCTGCAGGCCGCTTGACAACGGCAACCTGCGCCTTGGCACTGGCGGCGGCTCACTATACTGCCAATACGACCACATAACAGGAAACACGGCATACGTCACACCCATCGTAGTAAAACTGCGCTACGGCTACAAAGAAACACTAAGGCAAGACATAACAATAGTGCAGAGCGGAAGATAAAAAGAATGCCTGCTGCAAGCAGATTTCTCAACAATGCAACTACGCTGTAGAAACCTTTAAAAGAAAGGACTTCTAACATATCGACGAAAAAAGATGGCAAGATACTTAACACTCGGCATTATCGTATTGCTAGCACTGACAGCATGCGCAGGCGGCCAACAAACGGCGCTCAAAGCATTCCTCGGAGGCACAGAAGGGCTGACGCTAAGCTTTGAGAAAAACCTGCCGCCAACAGATGTCTATGACGGCGGAGACTTCCCATTCGACATCGTGTTAAAACTCCAGAACAAAGGAGAATACCCGGTGCCAAAAGACAAGTGCAAAGTCAGCATCACAGGCATCAGGCCGCAGGAATTCAACGTCCAGCCAGCAGACCTTGTGAGAAACCCTGACGAAGAGCTCGCAGCACGAAAACAGGACGCAACAGGAAAAATACAGGAACCAATATCAGCATACGCTGAATTCAAAAACCTCAACCACGTCACATACGTAACAGGAGCATCACTCGTCTTCCCAATACGCGCAGAAGCATGCTACGGCTACGGCACAACAGCACTAATGTCAATCTGCATACGAAAGAACCTCGCAAACCCAGAAGAAGGCGGGCTATGCGTGATAGAAGGCACAAGACCATCAACAGTAAGCGGAGCGCCTGTAACAATGACTGAATTCAAGGAATTCCCGCGAGGCAAGGACAGCGTGGGCTTCGGCTTCACAATACACCAGGTAGGCAGCGGCACTGTCTTTGCGCTTGACAGCAAATGCGAAGGCGACAGGGCAAACGAAGACAAGATAAAAGTCAACGTCAGGACAGGCATAGCAGGCCTTGAATGCCAGGGCCTAAGCGCAAAGAGCGACGGAGAAGCAGAAGGAACACTAAGCATATACGGCCAGGACAGGACAGTAAGCTGCAAGCAACAGATAAGCGTGCCAGCAGACTACGAACTGCCTGTAACAGTAAAACTATACTACGACTACCGCGACATCATAACAACGCAAGTAAACGTCAAGCACAGCGGCGGAACAGAAACGAGCAGTTGAACAGCGGACTTTAACTCAAACACGCAAACAACTGTGCTGCTGAAATACGCCGCCAAGCAAACCAGCCAGCACACAGCACAGCCATTACAGCCAGGGCCTGCGCAAGCAACCATTCTCAAGACTGTTGTAAGTCGCATCAATGCAGTCCTGAGATTCCACGTATTCCTCAAGCAAGCCACGCTCACTCCCAGAAAGGGCTTCAAGGCATAGCGCAGTCACGGCAAGACGCGGCTCAATACGCCGACATTCATCAGCAATAATACGCCTATGGCAATGCTCAGGCGTGCGCTCCTCACAAAGCAAGAATACATCAGAAACAAGCGCCTGCGCAGCAAGACGCTGCAATCAACGAAAATGCCTCATTTTCGAGATTGCAAACTGGGTGCAGTTTGCAATAAACCGTGGACAGGCGGCTTCTGCAAGTGACTGGAATAATGCACTACAAAATAATGCCAATTGACAACACCAGAACGCCAGGCATCAACCAGCACAGAAGAAGGCGCAAGCAAGGGCTCACGCACAACAGAACAGGCAACCCTATCATCAAGCGGCACGTCAGAAGGAGCAACACAAACCCTGACAGCACTGACATATGCACGTCTTTCCTGCCCAGGCAGCGCGCCACCATTAACAGCA
>NZ_JABXWD010000484.1 GCF_019173545.1 Candidatus Magnetobacterium casense
TGGCACGTCTTGAGAAACACGGCTACTTCTTGGTCGCTGGCGAGCGGGCAGATAAGGTTGTGTACGTCCTGGAACGTGATGGTGATCGGCTCACCCTTCCACTGGACGACGGCCTTGCTTTCCTGTGGTTTTGTTAGCGTCGCTACTTCTTGCATCTACCCCTCCTGTGCGACTGCCACGCATCTGTCGGCGTACTCTTTGCAGCCCATTTCACTTGGCGCCGCATCCTGGCTATATTTGTCGTTGTCCCATCGGCGGAGCCAACAGTTGCCACGGAACTCGGCTGTGTAATGCCAGTGGGCACAGTTCCGGCAATGTCTGGGGCCGCCTACACTCTCCGTAATTTCCTGCCAGTGCTCCTGGGCGTCCATTATGATTTCGCTCATATCGACCTTGGTCTGGTTATAGCCACTGTTTATGTAAGCCTCCTTATAGTAGAGGGCGACGCCTACATCACCATCCATGTCTCTTAGGTTGTAGCCTCTACTTTGAAGTTCAACCCACCGGGGATCTATTTTGATTGCCATGGTTCACCTCCTTGATTGGTTTGATTGCCTGCCATTTTTCTTCTGGGATACAGAGGCATCTTTTGCTACACGGGCTATCCCAAAACCCGTTGGTCTCACAGTATTGAATTACTCTTTCCACCGCATGATCCCTTAGTTGCCTATTGATTTTCATGAGTTTGATATTCCATATTTGAAGCCATACCCATAAGGCACCTGCAATTACCCATAGAATGATGGCAAACATCAACATTGTTCACCTCGCTAATTCGCAGATTCTTTTGTTGCCCTGGGTTTTGCAGTACAGGGCGAATAGTGGGATGATTTGCTTTGCTTGGCCTGTGGCCCGTATAATAAGTATCGGGCGATTCATGATCTTGTTTCGCTCCCTCCGGCAGGGACTTGCTCGCGTGGGGTTCCTTGAGCAATCCATGCCTCTTCTATGCTAGTAACCATAACGCCATTCGACCGTTGGCGTGCGGCAAACAGCCTCTTTTGCTCTCTTAATGTACCCGGGGGAACCATCACCTCCTTATTTTTGTTTTGCTCCAGAAGCTGTCGCTGCCTGATGTCGTCATAAGTTGCGGACCGGGGCCGGCCACCGAGTTTGCCCCAGGTGGCGAGCTGATCCCGGCCATATCTTCGGAGTGTGGCCAGACCACCCAATCTCCCGGCCTCATCGTATGGTGTAACCCTTTTGTTTGCCATTGTCGCTAGGTTTTGGCTAGGTTTTCCTGCCCTTTTCGGTGGTGGGGGTAGATAGTTGCCCTAGCTCGCCCTGCTCCCCATCATTTTTTCGGGCGTTTTCCGAAATCTGCCGCTGGGTCATGTAAGAACAAACCACAGGCTTGAGTTCTGGTAGTTTTTTGAGGATGATGGTCAGGGTGTCCAGGGTTGGTGCCCTCTGCCCTGTTCTGATTCGGCACCATGCCGACTCATGTATTCCCAGTAGGGTACTGAAACCCCTGTGGTCCAGCTCGCGTCGTACTCGCTCTGCTTCTAGCGCTGCTATAAGGTCTGCTATTTCTATTCCTTGCATTTTCGTACAATACTAATAATATGTCCTGTTTGCCAGCTTGTCAAGGGATTTCGTGACATAATACACCGACCATACCCAATTTTCTGCCAGCCTTGCAAAAAAAAATGCTCACCTGTAAACTTTTGGAAGTATGGTCGGGGGGGGGTGTAACGGCAGCATCTGAGGTAATGATAGAAAAACGTGGCTCCAGAGGCTTTAGGAACTCGGCTGAAATCACTCCGGGAAGCCAAGGGTCTGACGAAATATCGCCTGGCCAAGCTCTCCGGTGTTAGTGAAACGTATATTTACAGGATAGAGCGGGGGCTCATTAAGAATCCTCGCGGTGATACCTCCCATAGTATATGTCCAGCTATATCCCAATGAAGTGGCTTTGTTAGCTTGGTGCAAAAGGGCTCCCTTGCTCCACGGGATGTATCTAGGAAGGGACAGGATTTACTTTCCCAGAATACTCTAAGGTCTTCGCAGTAAGTCCCGTTCGGTTTTTCTTTAACTATGGGCATTATGTACCTACAATCATCGGGCTGGCAAACAACTTCCTTGCCTGTGCCTCCCGGGCTCGGTTGCTGATCTGGGCATACACTACGGTATTCTGAATGTTGATGTGGCCTATCCAGTCCTGGACGAACCTGATGTCAGCGCCGGCATCCAGTAGGTGAGTGGAGATGCTGTGCTTCAGAACGTGGAAGTGGCGCTTGTCTGCCGGGATGTCGGCCTTGGCGCCGTAGAGCTTCATAAGTTTGTCAAGGGTGAACCGCGATATTGGCGAACCC
>NZ_JABXWD010000485.1 GCF_019173545.1 Candidatus Magnetobacterium casense
CTTTCGCAGGAATGACAATTACAGCCGTTTTCTAAGTGTGTCATTTCTGGCTTGACCAGAAATCCAGTATGCGTAAAAGTATAGTTACCATGAAATATAAAGAAGATACTGTTTTTACACCTTAGAAAGGGACGAAGGGGGTGGATATCCCTGTGGAAAACCACACCCTTCTTTAACTTATATCTTAGAGACGATAACCGAGCCCATGGACAGGGCAACCACTCTTTCGGCTACACTTCCCATCAGGAGCCTCTCTATACCGGTTCTTCCGTGCGACCCCATGATGGTTATATCGATGCCTGCCTCCATCGAGGCGTTGACTATGGCCTTGTACGGCTCCCCCACAAGGGGCAGAGTTTCGACCTTGACGCCTCTTTTTTCGGCGTTTTCCTTTACCTTGTCGAGGTTCCTCTGTGCCTCCGGCAGTTTGTCCTTTGAGGAGACGACGGATATTGCCAGGAAGTTCTTTACAAACGGACACCTGCTTGCCATGTTGATGGCCTCCTGCTGTGCTGCATCACTGTACTTGGAGCCGTCGGTTGCAAGCATGATGTTTTCGCCTTTTATTTCGGCATCCTTGGGCACCACGAGTATCTTGCACGGGGCATATGCAATGGTCTTGGCCGTCTGACTTCCAAGTACGAGCTTTTTCAGTCCCGTATTGCCCCTCCTGCCCATCACTATGACGTCGGCCTTCTGCTTAACGGCCTCCTCCACCACGCTCTCGTATGCCTGCACAGACCTGCGCACTATGATTTCGCACTCCACGTTCTCATCCGCGGCCATACTGCGGATGTCTTCAAAGTGATTCCTTGCGGCCAATTCCAGTTGCTCTACGTAGCGATTTCCCTCGGTCTCAAACTCGGGGTTGTACTCAAGCACCCTCAACACCGTCAGGATGGTCTTGCACTCCCTTGCAAAACTAATGGCCTCCCTGATCGCCCCTCGACTGAATTCCGAACCATCCGTTGCCAGGAGGATCGATTTGAGGTCCCCCATCAGGTTCATCTTATACTTGTCGTTGACCATTTAGTGTCCTCCTGTTTTTAGCAGTCCCGATGCCGCCAGCGCCAGTACCAGTACCTCAATCACCGCTATCACTCCATAGACGGTGTCCTTCTTTCTGAAGAGAATCGGTATTATGGCCAGAAAGCATACTATTGTAATACCACCCAGGAAGGCAATTCCGGCGAAATTGAGAAAATCACCCTTGCCAAGCAGGTGCAACCACGCCCAACCCGGATGAATACCGGTCTTTTCAAGATAATCGTGGACGGACAATCCCCACAGTTTTGGCAGATCGTCCACAGGTACAAATGGAGAAAATACCCCCGTTATATAGATCATAAATGAAACAAACAACATCACTATACCCAGCTTCATCCCTATGTCAAGGAGCTTGGCATATTTCAGTTGTTCTTCGGTAGCAACCTGTTTTTTTTCCATCTTTAATAGTCCTCCTTTAGTTTATTCATATTGTCGTTAAGCGTTGTTGTTATGTCCATATCCCTAACCCCTTGAGCAGGGCACGCAGCCCCGCAAATGAGAGCATCACTATGACTATATATCTTACTGCCGCCGGTTTGGTTTTGGCAAGGATTCTTACTCCCACCATGGAACCCAGCATGATGCCAATAATGGAAGGAACAACGATCATCGGCAACACCGCCCCATTGTTGATGTATATCCATGCCGCTGATGTGTCGGTAATAGAGAGCAGGAACTTGCTTGAGGACACCGCAACCTTCAAGGGGGCGCCCATGAGCAGGTTCAGGACGGGGACGTTTGCCCACCCTGCCCCCAGTCCAAACATACCGGCCATCACTCCGATGACAATGAAGAGGAGAAAACCGGGGAGGGTTCTGTGTATCTTCCAGTTTATGTCCTGTCCGGTGGATACTTCATGATAGATACCGGTTATACCCAGGGCCGAAGATAGCGCATCGGCCTCTTTGACTTCAGGGTACTCGGACTTTTTGGCCTTTACGATTATGAGGACAATACCAATGATTGTAATTCCAAGTGCCGTCTGGACGACATTGGTAGGCAGCGCCAGGCCGATCATCGCCCCTACAATGGCACAAGAGGAGGCAATCAGTCCAACAGGCAGGGCAAGTCTCAGGTTAGCGAGTCCCTTTTTCAGAAGTCCTGGTCCTGCGGCCAACGCCCCGGCCAGGGCAACCAACAAACCAGCACCTCTTACAAAGTCAAGGTGAAACGGAAAGAATCCACCAACAATAGGGACAAATAACACCCCGCCTCCCACACCACCCAGCACGGCCACAATCCCAAGCACAAAGGTCAACACA
>NZ_JABXWD010000486.1 GCF_019173545.1 Candidatus Magnetobacterium casense
AGTGGAAGGGTGAGCCGATCACCATCACGTTCCAGGACGTACACAACCTTATCTGCCCGCTCGCCAGCGACCAAGAAGTAGCCGTGTTTCTCAAGACGTGCCAGAGCCTACAGCTCAACCCGTTCGCCAACGAGTGCTTCCTGATCAAGTATGACTCGAGGGAAAAGGCGGCGTTTGTTATCGCCATAGACTCGTATCTGAAGGCAGCAGAAGTGAATCCGCAATTTGATGGAGTTGAGGCCGGGATAATTCTCAAGGATGGCGGCAGCCGGTTGGAACTAAGGGAAGGTGCGTTTGTGCTGGACGAGGACAAGCAAAGGTTGGCCGGCGGCTGGGCAAGAGTGTACCGCAAGGACCGGAGCCGCCCGACCTACGTGGCTGTCAACAAAAACGAGTGTGTGAAACTCACCCGGGAGGGCAAGCCAACGCAATTCTGGGCCGAGCCAAAACAGCCATGGATGCTACGCAAAAGCGCCTTGAAGCGAGCATTAGTAGAAGCGTTCCCATCATTGTTCGCCGGGACGCTGGCTACCGCCGAGGTGGAATCCGATATAGAGGGCGAGCTGCCGGCCGCCTTTGAAGATAACGGGCAACCGGACTGGGCGAAGTTCTGGGTTAGGGTGCAGAACGAATTGGGGCTTACTGAAAAGCAAGCACATGAACTTCTTGAGATGCAGTCCTTCAAAGAATCAATAGACAACGGGAAAACGCTAGAGGACATCTGGGATGCACTTGTGAAAAGGGTACAGGAGTCCAAGACAACCGAGACTTACCCGCAGCCTATGGACGAGGGCTACGAGCCATTGTTTGACGATGTAACGGCCCCGATAGACAAAGGCTGGCTCAATGAATCGCTCAAGACACTCAAGGACTGGAACGCCGCCCAGTACATACGTCAGACATTTCCGGAGGCCAAGGGCAAGACGATAGGCGATGCGATAGATAGTCTGACACCGGAACAGAAAAGGGAATTTGTCGCCGAGGTGCAAAACAGGCTGGAGGCGAAGGCGAAGTAGATGCCAGGGTACCGACCGATCGCCACCCAGTACCTCCACAGTGCCAATGTACTTATCCGGCTAACACCCACCGATTCACTGGCACTTATGGGAAGACTACAGGATGCCATCGCCCGTAAGACTGGCGTGAATCTAGTTTTCATGGGCATGGATAACGCCTTTTCATTGACAACCAGCGACGAAGAGGGGGAACAAATCAAGTGTATCGCCTACAAACGCAGTGGCTTCAGGGTCAACAGCCCAATGAAAGGGTACAACGGCCCCTGGAGCCATGTCGAAATAGTAATGCCATTGAGATCAACTAACCTGATTAGAACATTTCTAGCCAAGATCGAAGGGCAGAAGCAGGAGACGCTATGGATGACGCATTCATAATGACTACCGCCTTCTTCAACCTCCTTACTACTCCATTTTTGGCGAATGGGCAGGGCGAGGACCCGCCACGAAAGCTGGCCTCGCCGCCCGTTCAGTGTACTGAATGTGGCGAGCCCTTGATTGAAATGGAGTTTACCCGGGGGTTCCACCTGGTTTGCGACAACTGGCGCTGCCGGCTGTTCCGGCAACCGCAGGTATGCAGGACCAAAAACCCGGGAGGGGATACCCCCATACAGCGGTGGGATGCTAGGTATCCACAGAGATATGAGCAGTATAAGACACAGAAGCGCGAGAACTACCGTCTCTTAGTCGAGAACGGGATACCCCCGATTGAAGCCCGGGCGATGACCAGCAACAAGCAAACCAGAATCGCGCTGGAGGGAATAGAGGGCCAACTTAAATGACACGGCATTGGGAAAACTGGGACACAGGCGGGATCGCTAGGGAAGTCGACCAATACTGGCATGAAAGCAAGGTCGAACAAGCGTGGCGGCGTACCGTAGTTGAGGACATGGTGAAGGTACTGCCTGATGGCGCGGGGGTTCTGGACGTTGGGTGTGGCAGCGGCGCCATCTATGAAGAGCTACTCCACCGTGGCTTCGGATCATCCAGGCCGTACATCGGGGGTGACGTATCCACAAGGATGCTGGAGATTGCACACAACCGCTTCCCGACTACGCAGTTTCTGGCCATGGACGTCTTCAACCTGCCCTTCAGGGACCACAGCCAGCCCATCGTTCTGTGTATCAATGTCTTACAGCACCTACCTGGGTACATGATAGCCCTGGCTGAACTCGTTCGCGTTACCGGGCGGCTACTTTATGTGGCAACCTGGTTCAATAGCGGCAACGAGGATAATATCCGGCTCGTTCCAAGCCCATGGGGGCCGGACTTCTACCAGA
>NZ_JABXWD010000487.1 GCF_019173545.1 Candidatus Magnetobacterium casense
TGTTTTTGAAAATGGATTCCCGTTTTCACGGGAATGACAAGAAATGGTATTTTGCGCCCATCTGTGTCATTCCTGCGTAAGCAGGAATCCAGAAAGTGCGAAACCATAGGCTTATTGCTAATTTGCCGGATTACTCCAATGCGATGTTAAGCGACTCCGCGATCCCCTTTAATACTGACACAGCGGCTTTAAAGTCCAGCTTGTCGATACAGACACTCAGTTGGCCGATCTCCTTTTCCCCTGATGCCGATGTCAGGCATGTTCGGTTTTCAGCAAAATACCTCCGTGCCTGCATGGAGTTCTGTCTCAGCAGGATACTCAACTGTATGACAATTGTGACCAGGTCACTGTGCTCAACCGGTGCATCTGCCTTTACAGGTTTCACTTTTTCCGTCAGCGTCTCAAATGTACTGGCCGATTCAAACACCGTTTGCAGTCGCTCCGCCATCCTTTTCAAACACTCGTGCGTCTCTCCATGGGCGTGTATTATAATCAGGTCTTCAAGTTCCCTGACGACGCCAAACAGCTCCATTGCCGATATATTACCCGCCACGCCCTTGAGGCCGTGTGCCAACTCTCTGGCCAACTTGTAATCACGTTGCTCAAGCGCCTTCTCTATGTCATTGACTGCATTAACATTAGTGTCCCTGAAATGTACAAGAATCTTACGTAACAGGTCTCTGTTGCCGCCAATCCTCTCAAGTGCTAATGACACGTCAATACCCGGGAGGTTATCGAGCGGCGTGACTTCCCCCTTTGGCAACGGAGCATGTTCGACGGGGACGTCAGATACCGTAGGCCGCACCCACCTCAGAAGCGCGTCATAGAGGATTTTGAGGTCTATCGGCTTGGAGACGTGGTCGTTCATCCCGGCGGCGTAACACTTATCCTGCTCTACCTTCATCACATGGGCAGTCATTGCAATTATGGGCAGCTCCTCTTTGGATATCCCCTGCCTGATCCTCATTGTTGCCTCAATGCCGTCCATTTCGGGCATCTGTATGTCCATCAGGACGGCGCTATACTTTTGGGGCGCCATCTCTACGGCGCTCACTGCCTCTGAGCCGTTGTTTGCTATGTCAACAACAAGGCCGGCTCTGCTCAGGATCGCAAGGGCAACCTGTTGATTTATGTAGTTGTCTTCCACGAGCAATATTTGTGCGCCTTTGATGCTTGCCAGCTTTGCCCCTTCAGTGTCGCTGCCTTCATGGTGTTTTACCTGGCTTGTTGTATCGTCACTAAAGACCTCAAGCACCGCACTAAACAACGTCGATGGCAGTACCGGTTTTGTTATAAAAGACCGTATCCCAAGTTCTTTGGACTTTTGCCTTACCTTCTCCTTGCCATAGGCGGTTATCATCATTATCACGGGCAATTGGGCCGGATTAAACTCGGACTGTATACACCTCGTTGTCTCAAAGCCGTCCATCCCTGGCATCTTCAGATCGATAAGCAGCAGCCTGTATTGTTGCCGTGCAGGCATCCCGCAGCAACGCCTCAATTCCTCTATCGCCGCCATGCCAGAGTCAACCACCGTTACATTGAAGCAGAACCCCTCCAGGATGCTCCTGAGGATATCCCGTGCGATTTCGTTGTCGTCAACCACCATGACCCTCATGCCGGTAAGGTCGGGGGGAACCATGTTTTTTACCGTATCATGAGGTTGCTGATAGCCTGTCGTTATCGTAAAGGTAAACTCGCTTCCCTTGCCGTACTCGCTCTTTACGCAGATGTCGCCATTCATCATCTCTACCAGTTTCTTGCATATACTCAACCCCAGACCGGTACCACCATACTTACGTGTCGTTGAACTGTCTGCCTGCAAAAATGGCTGAAACAGATAGGGTATCATCTCAGGCATAATGCCAATGCCGGTATCTCTGACGGAAAAACTCAGGGTAACTTCTTTTTCATCCATAGCGGCAACCTTTACCGTAACAATGATATCTCCCTGTTGGGTGAACTTAACCGCATTGCTGAGGAGATTGGCAATCACCTGATTTATCCTCAGCGGGTCGCCGGTGAGCAGGAATGGCACGTCCCTGTCCACGGAAAACATTATCTCTATACCTTTTTCCTCTGCCCTCATGGCCAGCATAGTGGCGATGTTGTCAAGGACGCCGTCGAGGTCAAAGTCGATTATCTCCAGCTCTAACTTGCCGGCCTCTATCTTGGACAGGTCAAGCATGTCGTTGATAATGACCAACAGCGACTTGGCCGATGACTGTATCTTGTTGAGGTAGTCCCTGTGCTTTGGCGTGAGGTCTGACGAAAGCTCCGAGGTGAGCATCA
>NZ_JABXWD010000488.1 GCF_019173545.1 Candidatus Magnetobacterium casense
GTGTATAATCAACCCAATGTCAACAAGACAAGAAGGGGTCAAGGGGGCTGGCCCCCTTGCAGGGGGTTCTGAAGGGGGGCGGAGCCGCCCCTTTCTTTCCTTCTTCTTAGGGGGGTGAACTATTACCTTGTATTTAATCCAATCGAAACGTGCTATAATATCCATTTCGTCTGATAATGCTAATACGCCTGGAAATTCCGACTTATACTCCGGGACAAATATGCTATTTTAGTCACTCTATATTTTTTGGCGAAGGTATTGATATATCATCACAGGATTTTATATAGCAAGAGAAATTTTACTTTACTCCGACTAACTCTTAATGGTATCCTAACATCAATATTCAAGCGGAGATAAAAACAACAGCATTGGGGGCAAAGTGACAATCGCAATAGTGCCATCGGCAGGCTCAGGCAGGAGATTCGGTTCCGAGCGCAACAAGGTCTTTTATCCCTTGCTGGGGGTACCGATCCTTGCCAGGACATTGCAGCGGCTCCAGGCGTGTCTGCATATAGATGAGATCATCCCCGTCGTCCAGGACTGTAATACGGAGGATACCCGCAAGCTGATAGAGAGGTTTGCGATAACCAAGGTCAAGCGTCTGGCCCCCGGTGGGGAGCGACGGCAGGACTCCGTCTGTAATGCCCTTGGGCTTATTTGCACAACTGCCCCGGGGACTGACCCGTTGGTGTTCATCCACGACGCCGCACGTCCCCTGATTTCGGATGCGCTCCTGAGGGACTGCATTGCCGCCCTTAGCGGGTGTGATGGCTTGGTTTGTGCCGTGGCAGTCAAGGATACCGTCAAGGAGGTCGCCAACGGCTACGTGGTCAAGACCCTCAACCGGGATAGCCTCATGGCCGTACAGACCCCACAGGTCTTTCCATGCTCCACCATACTTGAGGCATACAGCAGGGCGGCTGCCGATGGCCTGACCTTTACCGACGACACCTCGGCGGTTGAACACTACGGTGGCAGAATCAAAATCATCGCCGGAGAGTACGCAAACATCAAAATAACCACGAGGGATGACCTCGCCTACGCACAATGGATACTATCCCAACAGACGACGTCAGAGTAGGGCTAGGGTACGACTCGCACCGCCTGGTTGAAGGCAGGAGGCTCATCCTCGGCGGGATTGAGCTGGCCTTTGACAAGGGGCTTGCCGGTCACTCCGACGCCGACGTCCTTTGTCACAGCATAATCGACGCCATCATTGGGGCAGCGGGCCTTGGCGATATCGGGCGGATGTTCCCCGACACCGATACCACATACAAAGACGCCTGTAGCCTCGACATGCTCAGGCTCGTCATCGACAAGATCAGAGGGGAGGGGTTTGTTGTCACCTGGCTCGATTGCATAGTCATCATGGAACGTCCCAAACTGGCCCCCTACATCGAACAGATCAAACAATCCCTTGCCTCAACGGGTATCGCCTCCAACCTCATCAACGTAAAGGCCAAAACCAATGAAGGCATGGGCTTTATCGGGCGTGGTGAGGGCGTGGCCTCCCTGGCCACCTGTACGCTAAGGTACGCACCATCTTAATACTCTATTCCCTGCCGTGCGGTAACGCCCCTGGTGAAATAGTGCTTTACCTCCCTAAATTCCGTCACCAGATCGGCCAGCTCAATGACCCTCTGAGGCGCTCCCCTGCCGGTCAGTACGAGTTCAACGCCTTGCGGACGACCTTGTATCAACTCCACAACCTCGTCAAGCCCTAATAGCCCCAGGGTCATGGCAACGTTTATCTCATCGAGGATAACGACCTGGTAGTTGTCAGAAAGCACTGCCTCCTGACACTGGCTGAGACCTCTCTTGGCTGCCTCTATGTCCTCTGTCCCCGGTGCGCCCCTGACAAACCCCATGCCATATTGCCGGACTTCTATGAGGTCATCCAGACTCTGTGGAGCCGACAGCGTCCCGGAACGGGAGAGAAAATGAAACTCGCCACTGCCGGCGCTCTTTATGAACTGAGCAAAAAACACCCTCAACCCACTGCCTGCCGCCCTGACTGCCAACCCTACTGCCGCCGTGGTCTTGCCCTTACCGTTGCCCGTGTACACCTGTACGTAACCCTTAAACAATACCCACCCTCAGCCCAATAACGGGATAATCGTAAATATCAAAAATAACAGATAAAGAACGCCAATCACCACCGATGCCTTCCGTCTGCCGGTCTTTGAATGTTCATCCCTGTCGATAAACGGGACCATGCTCAACGCCGCCACAAAGACCAGAGGTAAGACCACCGTCCCTATAAACGCAGTTCTGCCCGGAAAATACTTCA